>CANPZM010000096.1 GCA_947589065.1 uncultured Clostridia bacterium | reverse complement strand
CCTATCCTGCTCCAATTTCCTTTTGTTTCGTAAATTGTTACTTTTGCATTATTTTTTAATGAACCTACAATTTTTGACTTTGTACTATTTGATTTTCTTACATTTAATGATGTTTTAACTTTAACATATCTTGTATAAGTAGATGTTTTAACAGGTGTATTGTTTTCTTTTTTCTCATCATATTTATAAGCAAAAAATCCTTTGTAATTTGCATATTTTTTGAAATTATTAATACTGCAAGTCACAGTATTTCCAGAAACGGTGACTTTTCCCCTACGTGTTGAAGTATCGAATTTTCCACTATAAAGATATGGATCATATATTTTGATATTATTCTCTGAAACTCCTGTTAAAACTATAAAATGTCCTCCAGTAGTAAATAGTCCGTTACCTACACTAGCAACAACATAGTGATTATTTTTTAATAATGATACGGCTGTATCTATATTTGATGTTTCTTGGTAATCAATGTCAAATACATCAGCTGTCCAGCGAAAAGCACTCCAATATGTGCCATTGTTCTGACTCCTAAAACCATATTTAACAAATAAATCTCCCATTTTATCTGGGGTAATTGTGCCTTTTATGGCTGTAACAATCATACTAGCTGATGTTGGTCCACAACCTGATGAACCTATAGTTTGTGATTTATCATTTGTACTTGTATAACTATGATTTTTCCATCTTTTGTCTGTTTGATTGTAATATGTAAGAGCTTTGTAATTTCCTAATTCTACTTTAGGAAATTTAGAACTTCCATTGTATGCAATTTCTCCCTGAAGTTCAAATGCTTCATTTTCTACTTCTTGTTCTGAAGATACTTCTTTTTCCTGTTCTTCTGTCTGCTCTATTATTTCTGATGTTGCTAGTGTTTTTACATCTTCCTCCGTCATCTCGTATGTTATTAATTCCTTAGATGCTTCAATTGCACCTTTAACCGCTTCTTTTTTTAATTCCTCATTGCCTCTAAAAAAGCCAAAAAAAAGCAACTAATATTAGAATAACTCCTAATATAGTGCCTACTATTTTTTTATTCATATTATTTTTTTCCTCCTTGATTTTCTTCAAAATTTTTTATTGTATTAGTTAGCCAATTTTGAATGAATTTTGGTATTTTGTTTCCTGCTTCAGCCCAATTTTCCATGATAGATAAAAATTCCTTAAGTGCAAAACATAATAGCAAGACATTGCTTGCTATTGTCATTATTCCTATTTTTTCGAAAGCTTTTTGTAATAATAAAAGTGAAAATATGATAAATAATTCTATTACTTTTCCCTTAAGTCCGTTTTTCATGATTTTGCTCTGATAGTTTCCTTTTTTTGTTGCTTTGTACCATCCTGTCACTAAATCTAGTATCATAAAGAATACATAAATATAAATTAGAAACCAGTCAGCTTTTGCGAGCGTTGATAATATTGCAGATAAACCTGCCGACATCCCGATTATTAATTCTTTCATTTATTTCCTCCTTTACTATTAATTATTAGTTAATTTGAATTGTGTTCCATTTTTGCCATGCTTGCTGATTAGTTTGGCTTCTGATATACAATTTATTTCCAGCTAAAGCTATTTGATATACCCAAAGACCTACATAAGCTGTATTAGTAGAATTAGCTATAGTAATAACAGTGCCGTATGCACTAATACCACTTAATTGTTTGTATGGACTATTGAGCGTATTCGGGTCATAAATAACAATGCTTGGAGTTCTTACATTATTTAAATCTTCACAGTTTTTCGAAACATTTAAGAACATTTTATATATGTTATCTTTGTTTATATCATCTATTTTTTGTTCTAATGCACTTATTTTTTGTTTTATATTTTCAATTTCTTTAGGCTGAGGTATCATATTTGACACCTCCAATCATTTAAAGTATTATCCGTGTGTGTGTGTACAGTTGTAAGACTTACATTGATTTTATTTTTCATACTTTTCTCCTTTCTTACTTCCATTTTCCAATTGCTATCCAATTGTACTTCAATTCGTCTGCTCCGCTCCTATCTAATGTATAGAATCCTGTAACATTCATTTTAGCGTTAGTATTAACTAATACGCTAATCATAACTCTAGCGTTCAAAAAACCACCTTGAGAAGTCAAGAATGTTTTGTATTGAGTATCTTTAAAAGATATCGGCAATTGAACTGCTGTTGAAACTGAAGTTGTATAACCTTCGTCAGCACCTATTTTTTTTAGAGAAACTTCTCCCCATTGTATCAATGTTCCATCTGGTAGTTTCACATAGTCATTACTATCTTCAATTTTATTCTGTTCAAATTTTTCATCTATATCTTTCGGTAGAGGTATCATACACGGCACCTCCAATCTATTAAAGTATTATCACTAGGATTCATTGTATTCCCCCTAACTATAAATTCTAGATTATCACCAGTCGTTAAATTCCAATCGCTGGTTATTTTAATTTTGTTACTTATGCTGTCGTTTTCTCCAACTTCGCTGTAATGACCTGTGTCTAAATCATCATACGTTGAACATTTTTGTAACAAAATTCCTTCTAAATATACGTCTAACACATCTGAGCCAACTTTGTAATAACA
>CANPZM010000095.1 GCA_947589065.1 uncultured Clostridia bacterium | reverse complement strand
AAATAACAGCAATTATTTTAATACTTACGATAATGTTAGCATCAATGTCAACAATATTAATAAATGTAACAATGCCCAATAGTTTGATAAAGAACTATCAAATAGGCAAGTTAGAAACTGAACAGCTAAAGATGGAAAAACATTATAAGAATACATGGAACAAATTAATTGAACCAATTAAAACAAAGATTGAAATACCCTCATATGATGAAAAAAGTGCAAAAGCAATTGAATCAAAAAGTTCTACCTATAATATATATTACGGAGGAATTATTGCATTTGAAACTATTCCAACTTCAGATGGAGGATTTGCGATGGCAGGTATGCTTTATAGTAAGGCAAAATTGGCAGACAAAAAAGAAGTAATGTCATATAACCCAGATTCTCCTGATGGAATTATAGTAAAATATGAAAAAGCAAGTGAAGAAACATATAAAGAGACGGGAGAAGAATATAAGGTTAAATGGATAAGCCAAGTATCTGGATTAATACAAACATCATCTTCATCAGGGGCGTTAATAAAATCTATTGTAGAAACTAAAGATGGAGGATATGCGGTAATTGCTATATTAAACTCACCAATTATAAAAATAGATGATACGATAATCCAAAATGAGTCTCCATTTATGATTATTAAATATAGTGAAAAAGGAAAAACGCAATGGTATAAAAATATTGGAACTGAAGGTAATGCATATGTTTTCGATTTATGTGCGACACATGATGGAGGAATAGCTATTACTGGATTTTATGGTGGTGAGACTTTAGAATTAGATGAAAATAATATTTTATATAATAGAAGTTATAATGCAGAAAGTAGAACAGATGGAATGATTATAAAATATGACATAAAAGGAAAAATACAATTGTGTAAAAATATAACTGGTGAATATAGTGAACGTGCATATTACATAACAGAATTGAGTGATGGAACTATTATAGGTTTAGGAGAATCTGATTCTGAGATGACGAGGATAGATTATGAAAAAGGACCGAATCAAGTTTCTTTATTAACAGCACCAGGTTATGGACCTGTTGATAAAAGAATTGTAATTATACTTAATGAAGAACAAGGATTTCAAGATATAGTAGATACAGATAAGTATATAACACAATTGGTAGAAACAAAGGATAATGCAGTTGTTGTAGTAGAACAAACAGACGATAATATGACATCTATATTGCTTAATTGTACACTTGGAGAATGTATACTTACAAAATATACATTTGATGGACTAATTGAATGGGAAAATGATTTTTCGGGAGAATATGAAAGTGTATCATTTTCTAATGTTGCAACAACAAGAGATGGAGGAATAGTATTTACATGTGTTGGAGAATTTCCCGTTTATCAAAATGGTAAGAAAATAGATTTTAAAGAAAATAAATATGGTTTGGGAAGTGCCACGATTAAATTAAATGAAGATGGTCAAATTATATTTAAAGAAAATAACAAAATAGATATTGATCCATATAAATATGAAAATATGGGATTAATGCTTATGTCAAGTACAATATCAGGAACAATGGATAATGGAATAATAACAACAAATACACTTGCTTATTCACCTTCAATAGTAGGTGATGTATCAGTATCATCTTTAGAATTAATGGCACATGCAGACACTGGAGGTCGGAGAAATTGAATTGATAGCCTTTGACACTGGAATTACAAAATATACTCCAGAAACGAAAGACGTAAATGTAAAAATAGTATGGGAAGATAAAGATAATAAAAATAGTGTAAGACCAGAAAAGTTAGAATTAACATTAAAAAATGGAAATGAAATAATTAAAACAGTAGAATTATCAGCATCAAATAAATGGTCATATGTATTTGAGGACATGCCAAAATATGATGAAAACGATAAAGAAATTGTGTATACGGTAGAAGTAGAAGGAATAGAAGATGGAGAACTATTTAGATATACAACAAAAATAGAAAACGGAAAAGATGAAGATGGAAAAGATGATAAAGACCAGATAATAGTAACAAATCAAATAGTAGAGTCATCAAAAGTAATAGTAAAATATGTTGATAAAGCAACAGGAGAAGAGATAGAGCCAAGTATGACTAAAAAAGGAGTGTTAGATGAAAAATATGATGTAACAGGTGAAAAGAAAGAGATAGAAGGATATGTATTAGTAACAGACCCAGAAGAGAAAACAGGAACATTTACAGAGGAAGAACAAGAAGTAGTATTTGAATATGCGAAAAAGTCACAAATAGTAGTAAAGCATGTGGAAAAAGATACAAATAAAGAATTGTTAAAAGAAGAAAAAATAGATGGATTTGAAGGAAAAGAATATAAGACAGAAGAAAAGAAATTCAAATATTATAACTTATCAGAAAAACCAGAAAATGCAGAAGGAAAGATGACAGCAGAAGAGATGACGATTACATATGTATATGACAGAAAACCATTTAACTTAAAATTAGAGAAAGAGATAGAGTGTATAGAGTTAAATGGAAATAGTAGAAAAGTAAATGGAGAAATAGGAAAAGTAGAGTTATATAGAAAAGGAGTAAGCGCAAATAACTTAAAAGTAGTGTACAAGATAAAAGTAGTAAATGA
>CANPZM010000094.1 GCA_947589065.1 uncultured Clostridia bacterium | reverse complement strand
AAAACCTCCTTATGACATTTTTATAATATCATAAGAAGGTGTATTTTTAAACTTTACACAAAATTTTCTATATACTCGATTTTTTTTTAACGTCCTGCAAAGCACATTTATTAAATCCTGTATTCAGAGCGGAAAATGAGACGGAATTTATTTTCCGCCTCATTTATTAGAAATTTCTATACTATTTTTCCTCTTTTTTCCTCTGCCATTTGGCTAACACAATCAATCCAAGTAACATTATCGCCATTACCCCATTTCCAATTAGCACCTCATTTATAACCTCATTACCAGTACCAATTGCAATTATCAAATCAGCCGTATCAATATTATCAACCTTCGTAGTCTCCTCAAATCCTGCCTCATTCTCTGTTGAAACTATCTCAGCTGTATTCGTTTTCTGTCCTATATTCGCTGCATTTGACTTCCATGTTAACCTTACTTTGTACTCTTTTGCCTCTCCTGGATTAATATTCTCTGTCTCTAGTATAGCTTTACTATCATTTATCCTCCAACCAGCATTCTTTGCCTTCTCCATTGTCATTCCACTTGGTATACTCTCTCTTATTGTTCCCTTTCCTGCTAACTCTCCAGTATTCGTTACCTTTAACGTATATACTACCTCTATCTTACTTGTATTTACTGCCTTTCTGTATACCTCTGCTTTTCCTAAATCTCCATTAACCTTTATCGTCTTTCCATTTAATATTATGCTATCTATTTTCTTTTCTAACTTCAAGTTAAATGGCTTCTTCTCATAGTAGTAAATTACATATGTAGTATCATTTACTGTTACCTTTCCATCTTTATCCCTCTCTACTGTTACCGTCATATTTCCTTCTGCATTATCTGGTTTTTCTACTAAGTTATAGAACTTAAAATGTCTCTCCTCTGTTGTATATTCATCATCTTGATATCCAGGTATCTCTTCTGGCTCTTTTAAATCTTTCTCACTCTCTTTCTCTACATATCTTACTACTACCCTTGCTGGTCTTATATAATAGTATATTACCTCTATTCTTTCTCTTGTCATCTTTCCTTCTGTATTATCTGTACTCTCTATAAACTTGTAATTCTCTATTTCTTTTTGCTCTGTCGTATAATCTTTTCCTTCGTATCCCTCTATTAACTCATCTTTTGCTATCTCTTCTTTGGTTAACTTGTCCACATACGTTACATGAACTGTTGTATTCTTTGCGTAATAATATGTCTTTTCTTGTGGCTCTTCTGTGTATTTTCCTTTCTTCTCCTCCGGTTCCTCTACTAATGTATATCCAGGAATTTCTTTCTTGTCTGGACCTACATCAAATTCTCTTCCTACCTTATCATCCTTTGTTACCGGTTCTTCTATTTCTTCATCTGTTGCTTTATCCTTATATCTTACTGTCAATTCTCCTCTTACATCTATTACTGTATCTGCTTCATCCTCTTCTTCATAATGTGTATTTGTTTTAAATAAATCTAATCTTCCTGTTACTTCATTTGTCATCTTTTCTTCTAATATGTCTATATCTGTATATACTACCTCTATATCCTTTTGTATGATAATCACCTTATTTTGATTTTCAAATGAATTGATATCTTTTATTTCATCTACCCATGTTATTGTCATCTCTTCATCATCATATGTTCCTCCTGCTAGCTCTGATAAATCCTCATCTATATGATATGGTAGCTTATCTACTATTGTTACTCTTCCATCTCCTATATAGTCATCTACTATTCCTACATATCTTATTGTATACTGCACTTTTTCATCTTTTTCTGAAATTCTTTCTGTTCCGTCTTTTGTTATATCTGTCTCTGTTACCTTTGGATCTTTTAAATTATAATAGTATATTATTTCTTTTGGCTCTTTTGTCATCTGTCCTTCTGCATCTCCATCTGTATAAATATACTCATAGTTTGGACTTATTTTATCTGATATATTCGTTACATATTCCTCTCCTATGTTTCCTTCCAATAGCTCATCTTCTACTTCTCCACCATTCTTTGCTGGCACTCTTGTGTCTGTTCCAAATATGTAATGATGAACTATTACTTTTGCATAATTTATTGAATTAGTAACTGTTAATCCTTCTTCTACATCATCACCTGTAATAGATTTGTCATAAAATTTTAGTCCTTTTTCTGTCTTCTCCCTTTCTTCTATTGTGTACTCTATCTGCTCTCTATTTTCATCATATTTTGGTAAATCTCTAAATACATATTTCCATGTATTTTCATCTTCTGCTTTATTATCTACATTTAATGTTACTTTCTTATCATCAACTCCATTTTTCTTTAATACAATCTCTATCTCTTTTGGTCTCTTTCCATGTTCATCATCATTATCTGCCCATACCTTCGTTACCGGTATATCTATCTTAAAGTCTATTATCGTTTTCTCTGTATCTTTCTTTTCATCAGTCTTCTTTGGAGTTTTTAATTCGATTTTTCCTGTTGCCTCATTTATCATTTCCTCTGCATTTACATCTATGTCTGTAAATACTAGTCTTAGATTTTTTATTCTGTTGATTTCATTATTTGTTCCAGTATATGAATTTATTCCTTTTATCTCTTCTGTCCATGTTAATGTCTTTGCATTAGCATCATATAC
>CANPZM010000093.1 GCA_947589065.1 uncultured Clostridia bacterium | reverse complement strand
TCACTTATACCAATTTTGATTATATAATGATATTTGAGTTTTAGCAAGTATTTTTATTCACTTCTTTTAAAAATTACATTTGAAAAGTCTGTTATTTCTTTATCTACTTTTCCGCTTTCTTTAAAATTATTTACTGGTAATTCTAGTTCTATTGTTCCTTTATATTTGTTATTATCGGTTGTTTCTATTAATAGGTCCATTTGTAATGTAAATTTTAAGTCTTCTTCATTTATTTTTGCTTTTTCTAATAATGAACTGTTATATTTTATTTCTGTTCCTTCGTTTGATATGTATTCTCCTATTTCTTGGTTACTTATCCTTAATGCTATCATTCCACCATCTCTGCATATTTCTTGTTTAGATATATCATCTACTTGCGTTGCTTGATAGTCTATTATTTTTCCAGAATAATCATCTTTGCTTTCTTCAAATATTTTTTTAACATCGTTGCTAGTTGGTAGTAATATTTTTATATTTCCTAATTCTTTTTTATTTATTGTTGCCATTCTTTCAATGCTTATTTTTTTTATTTTTATGTCTTCTTTATTATTTTTGCTTGATTGAATTGTTATAAATATATCGTTATTTTGTGATAGGCTTAAGTCCCATAGTTTATCACTTTTTCTACTTTGAGCATCCAATGAGCTTTGTATTATTATTTTCTCTATTTGAAATGGCATGTTTGTTTCACCTTTTTCATTGTATATAAGCATAAGTAATATTGCTACTGCTATTGTTACAATTAAAAAAGAAAGAAACAGATATTTTTTTATTATTTTTCTTTTGGTTTCGGTTTCCATTTTCCCTCCACTACTTATTTCTGAGCTGTTTAAAAAATTTTTGTAAAATTTCTTTGCATTCTGTTCCTAATATATTGTATTCTATTTCAACATTGTGATTAAATTTATAGTCTTTTAGTAAATTTAATATTGAACCACATGCTCCAGTTTTCTCGTCCATAGTTCCTATATATATTTTTTTTATTCTAGCTTGTACTATTGCTCCTGCACACATTGGACATGGTTCTAATGTGGTATATAATTCACATTCATTAAGTCTCCATGCATTTATTTTTTTACTTGCTTTTTTTATTGCTCTTATTTCTGCATGTTCTGTTGTATCTTTTTTTATTTCTTTTAAATTATGTGCTCTTGCTATTATTTTTCCGTCTTTTACTATAACTGCTCCAATTGGCACTTCTTCTTTATCAAATGCTTTCTGTGCTTCTTTTAGTGCTTCTTTCATGAATTTTTCTTTTTCCATATTCTACTTCCATTTTATTGAGGTTTTTATATTTTATCACATTTTTTTTCTTCCTTCAACTGCTTATTCTTGCTTTTATACTATATATAGTATTTGATTTTCTGGGAAATATTCTTTTAACTTTTCTCTGAAAAATTTGTCTCCTTCTTCTCTTATTTGTGGTTTATACCAGTACTTTCCTCGTCCTCTGCCTGTCATTAATTCTTTATTAAATATTTGTATTGCATTTGGGAATGCTTCTTCGTTTATTTTAGTGTGAATATAGCTATATGTCATAAATATTGTTTCAAAAAATATTTGTTCTTTAGCTTTTTTATTTAGTTGACTGTATAGTTGTTGGATTAGCTCAAGATATAGTTTTTTCCAATTTTCTATAAATATTACTGGTGCTATTAATATGCCTATTTTATAATCAGCTTCTGCAAGTTTATTTATTGCTTCTATTCTGCCTTTTAACCTTGATGTACCAAATTCTACTTTGTTTATAATTTCCTCTGGATTTACGCTCATTCTAATAATTATTCTTCGATTATGTTCTAGTGGTAATATAGGATCGACCATGTCAAATTTTGTTGGAAATGTTAATCTTCCTTTTTTAGTATTTTTAAAATTTTCTATTGTCCATATTAAATTATTTGTTATTGTATTTTCTAAAATTAGGTCACTATTGCTTCCTATCTCAAATGTTAATTCTTTTTCAGATGTTTCTGCTGTTTTTATTATTTTTTCAAACATTTCTTCTCTATTCACAAATAGCCTTAGATATGCGCATTTGTTATAATTGCAAATTAGATAACAATATAAGCACGAAGCTGTACATCCTGATGATGTATATGGTACTAAATAATCTGATACTTTGTGGTTTTCCACAAATTTGTGTGTTTTTCGTGTACCAATTATCAAATTTTTCTTCATCTGTGGAAATTCTTTGTTAGATTTTTTTCTCATTTCTTCTATATTATTATGATTTTCAATTTGAATTTTAGGTACATTTTTATATTTATCCATTAGTTGTTTTCCTAGTTCATAGTTTTCTATTTGTTTTTCATAATAAATTATCTCTGGTTTAAACATTTTTTCACCTCATAATTTATTATTTGTTTTTTATTTTTTTTAATTCATTTTATTAATATGTATGATGACAAATCTCGCTTCGCGAGACCTTTTTTTGTTTTTTAACTTTTTCCTTTTATATTTAAGGTCTCAAAGAAGCGTAAAGATTTGTTGTCGCGAAAAATTGCTTTTGCAATTTTTTTGTGCAATGTCAATTTTTTATATAATAGGAAAGTTTTACTTTCATATTATATAAAAAACACCAATATGATGTGAACCCCAATTAGGAGACATCAATAAAAAAACAGTACATTAAAAAGAGAAAAAATTATTTTTCTCTTTTTT
>CANPZM010000092.1 GCA_947589065.1 uncultured Clostridia bacterium | reverse complement strand
CCCTTAACAACTTTTTACCTCTTTGCTACAATGATTAATTTTCTCATAAATAATTTTACAAACTTCATCATATTGCTGTTCAGTAATTACACCTTGATCATATAATTTTTTATTTATTATTAATTCGTATTCAAGGATAGTTATTCTTGGGAGATTCATTAGCAAAAGCCTCCAAAGACAAGAGAAAAATTATCGTTTAATCTTTTAGTTGATTGCATGGTACCTCTTTTAAGGAGTATCAAATCATTATGGGTATATTTGAAAGACTTTTTATTTTTTTTCAAAAAAACACCTCCAACTAATAGAAGTGTATGAATCAATTTAATAGAAATGAACAATAATATTAATTTAGGCATTATTTTGATTGCCACTTTCTAAATTTTCTAATTGCCATCACTTTCTTTATTAAATAAATAAAAAGACTAAAGTAGCTATAAACTCTAATCTATTCTAATATATTGCTAATATCCATTTTTTGATATAAAACTCTAACAATGGTAATTAAACTTTCTTCTTCATTTATTGTATAAAACATGAGAAAATTTTTAACTCTATAACTTCTATATTCATTTTTTAAAACTGCTATTGGATGATAAAGGGAACATCCATAAGGAAATTCTAAAATATTATCAAGACTACTCATAAATAAATCTCTAAGTTTTTTTGAAGCAGTAACATTTTTTAAATTATGTGAAATATAATAAATAATATCATCAATGTCTTTTTTGGCAATAGGTAAAAATTCTATTTTATACATATGTTAACCTATGATATTATTCATACTTTCTAAAACTTCCTCTTTAGAATACCTTTTAGAAGTATTACTCATTTCTAGCTCTGCTTCTTTTAATTTTTCATAAACTGTTTCATCAAAAGTATTGGCTTTAACTTCAAAAGGCAATTTTTGTTCTCTTAAAACTGCTTTTATAAACATATTAATAGCAGTAGATACATTCATACCAACACTATTGCAAAATTGCTCAAAACCTTTTTTATCATTAGCGTCTACTCGAACATTTAGATTTAAAGATTCCATAATATCCCTCATTTCTATTTTGATTGTACAATTTTTGTGTATATTTGTCAATACGGCGTTTTATTGTAAACATACATTGTGTTATTATTGTTTTAAATATTTACTTATTTGTTTTATTTTATTTTTCCATAAAAAAATAATGCCTATTTTTACATAAATATTCTATGCAGAGCAATAAAATCTCATACATCAACTCTTCTTAAACATATTAATAAGAATAAGTAAAGGCACAGTGGTAAGAAAAAACAATACTTAAATTTTTATTAATGAAAGTAGATAACACAAAAAATATCATAAGCATTGGAAGACCTACATATAAGCGTGTCATTTCTATATATTTCTATATATTTTTATAAAGTTTTTTAATGTTTTAATTATTATATACACACTATCACATCATTGTGCTATATCTACCTATATCTACATTTCTTTGGGACATTATAGTTCTTACTGTTTAACTCACATTTTCGTAACCATAACTTCGTAAATTTTTACTTATGTTAGATAGCATAGAATTTTTAACATACAGTCAAATATTTCAATATAATCTTTAAATGTAGGTATTGTTTTTAGTTTATTGAGTTCAGAAAGCGAACTATATGCATCTATACTACCTGGAATAGATTTATCTAATTATATTCGATAACATATGTTATTACAAGAATAATGAATAAAATTTATCCGCATTGGTAATCAATCTATCAAATTTAGAATTATATATTAACTCACTTTGCAACAACTCAATATTATCCTGTGTTAATTTGAGTTTTTTTGGCTAGTGCTAAAAGATATTAATACAAATATATTGCTATCTATATCTGATAACCATATCTTTATACTTTTTTCTTAATTATTATTATAAATATCATATAAATTTATTTCTGTTTTTCCTTCAAAATTTCCTGCCAACTGCAAAAACTCTAAAATTTTTGAATACAACTTCTAATTGCTTTTAAATTTTTCTAAACTCCATCCTGTTAGATAATTTTAGATTGTAAGGTGAATCTTCAGTTATTCTGCAATCACTACTTCACTTAATGATTCACAAAAAAATATGAAGAAATAAAGTTGTAATATTTCTTCTATTAATATTAATCTTCCTTATTTTTCAAAAAATCTGCAAGTTCATGATAGGCATCTGTGTTCCAAACTAAGCATCTTTCTTCATCAGGATAATTTCCCATTGTTTTATCATATCCATCAGGGATAAAAATAAAATCCCAACTCCATCCATAAGTTCCAGATTTTTCTTTTGCTATTTTGCCTTTTGTAATTGATTTAAATACTATAGGATCTTTTCCATATTCACAATATGCAAATGCTTCAATAAAACAGGCATTACGATTTTCTTCATCTTCCAACAATTTTAACAAACCATCTTCACCAAGTTTTTCATCAACATAATGTGTATACGGTCCAGGAAACCCACCAAGTGCTTCTACATATAAACCAGTATCATTTTTTAACACGGTGCATTTTAATTTCTCACTAGCTTCTTTGGCTGAATGCATTGCCACTTCTTCAACTGTATCGGCTTGAATTTCTGTTGTTTCCATTTTAATATTATCAACTTCAATACCAAGAGGTTCTAATATTTGCTTTGCACTCATTATTTTAGACCAATTACCAGTAACATAAGTTATTTTTTTCATTTTATCACTCTTCCTATAATTAATTATAACATAATA
>CANPZM010000091.1 GCA_947589065.1 uncultured Clostridia bacterium | reverse complement strand
TATGTTAAAGTTACTAAACTTGCATTTTCATTTAACATATCTAGTTGTTTTGCCATTCTTGCAGTAAGTACAAATGAATATGCACTTACATCGTTTGCATGGCTAAATCCTTCTTTACTTGTATAAATAAAATCATTATGCAAATCTTCTGTATTTGCATGTGCTATAGCATGAACTATACCATCTAATTTTCCATTTTCTTCTTTTATTTTTGTAAATACTGCTTCTACTACTTCATCTTCAGAAGCTGCATCTAATACATAAGCTTTTGAACCTTTAAAATCACTAATTAATTCTTCAATTTTTTCTTTATTTTCTTCTCCCATATATGTAAATAGTAATTTAGCACCATTTTCATAAGCTGATTTTGCTATTCCATAAGCTATACTCCATTTATTTCTTATTCCCATTATTAGTATTTTTTTATCTTTTAATAACATTTTTTCCTCCTATAAACTTATATATTCACCCATATTTCTGAACTTTTCATATCTCTGCTCTACAATCTGTTTTTCATCTTTTTGTAGTAGTTCAGTAATTGATGATTTTATTTCTTTTTTTAAACTTTTAATAATTTTTTCAAAGTTTTCCTCAGTATACTCAGTTGGTTCTTTTATAATTTTATCAATAACTTTTAATTCATACAAATCTTTAGCTGTGATTTTCATTTTTTCAGCTGCTTCCTTATATCTTGATGAATCCTTCCATAAAATACTGCTATATCCCTCTGGTGAAAGAATTGAATATATTGCATTTTCTAGCATAAAAACTTTATTGGCCACTCCTATTGCAAGTGCTCCTCCACTTGAACCTTCACCTATTACTATTGCAATTATTGGTACTTTTAATTTTGCCATTTCAAACATTGATTTAGCTATTGCTTCTCCGTTGGCCTCTTTCTTCTGCGCCTATTCCTGGATATGCTCCTTTTGTATCAATAAAAGTAATAACAGGTCTTTTAAATTTTTCTGCTTGTTTCATAAATCTAATTGCTTTCCTATAGCTTTCTGGATTTGGCATTCCAAAATTTCTTTCTATGTTTTCTTTTGTTGTTCTACCTTTTTGTTGTGCAATCACAGTAAAATTTTGTTTACCGATTTTTGCTAAACCACAAATAATAGATTTATCATCTTTGAAATTTCTATCTCCATGAAGTTCTATAAATTCGTCAAATACTTTTTCAATATATTCTATTGCAGTTTTTCTTTTTGGATTTCTTGCTATTTCAACTTTTTCCCATGCTGTTAATTGACTTGCCATTTTTTTCATCTCCTTCTAAACTTATAATTTGATGCTTAGTTTTTATGGTATTTTATTAAAGTTGAAAGTGTATTTTTTAGGTCTTTTCTTTCAACAATTTTGTCTATAAATCCATGTTCTAATAAAAATTCTGCTGTTTGAAATCCTTCTGGTAATGATTCTCCTATTGTTTGCTCTATAACTCTTTGTCCAGCAAATCCAATCATGGCTTTAGGTTCTGATAATATAATATCTCCTAAACTTGCAAAAGATGCTGTTACTCCTCCATATGTAGGATCTGTTAATACTGAAATATATAACAATCCAGCTTCATCTAACTTAGTTAATGCAGCAGTTGTTTTTGCCATCTGCATTAATGAAATAATTCCTTCTTGCATTCTTGCACCACCTGAAACTGTAAAAATAATTAATGGTAATTTTCTTTCTATAGCTTGTTCTATAGAATATGTTATTTTCTCGCCAACTACAACTCCCATACTTCCCATTAAAAATCCACTATCCATTATACATATAACAACTTCTTCTCCATTTATTTTTCCAGTACCACATGCTACAGCTTCTTGAATTCCAGTTTTTTCTCTTAATGTTTTCAATTTTTTTGGATATTCTTCAATGTCTAATGGATTTGTTGTTTCTATATCTAAATCAAATCTTTTATAGGTTCCTTCATCAATAATAAGTTCTAGTCTTTTATTTATATGCATTCTAAAATAATGACCACAATTTGGGCATATACTTAAGTTTGCTCTAAGCGTATCCCTATATATAATTTCTTTGCATTCATCACATTTAATCCATTTTCCAACTGGTATATCAATATTGGGTCCTTTTCTTTTGGCTGTAGGCTCTCTCTTTTTTATTTTATCAACAATCATTTTATTTCATTCCTCTCTAAGTATACCTATCTTTATTTCTTATTGCTAAATTTTTTCTCTATAAATGAAGTGTCAAAATCTCCTCTTATGAAATCTAAATTAGTTATAATGTTAAATAGAAAATCTCTATTAGTTTCTACTCCCTCTATTACTAATTCTTCTAATGCTCTCTTCATTTTTGCTATAGCTTCATTTCTTGTAGTTCCAAAAGCTATTATTTTGGCTATCATTGAATCATAATTTGGTGGAATAGTGTATCCTTCATAGATTGCTGTATCAATTCTAATACCATTACCTCCAGGTAGGTGCAAACCTGTAATTTTTCCTGGGCATGGCATAAAGTTTTTATTTGGATTTTCAGCATTTATTCTACATTCTATTGAATGACCTCTAAAATTAACTTCTTTTTGTTTTATTCTTATAGGTTCTCCTGCTGATATTCTTATTTGTTCTTTTACTAAATCAAGTCCTGTACGCATTTCTGTTATAGGATGTTCAACTTGAATTCTAGTATTCATTTCCATAAAATAAAAATTCTTATCACTATCTACTAAAAATTCTACTGTTCCGCAATTTGAATATCCTGCTGTTTTTGCAGCTTTTACTGCTGCTTCACCCATTTTATTTCTCAATTTTTCATCTACTGCTGTTGATGGAGTTTCTTCTATTACTTTTTGATGTCTTCTTTGAATTGAGCAATCTCTTTCTCCTAAATGTATTACATTTCCATGTTCATCTGCTAGTATTTGAATTTCAACATGTCTAGGATTTTTTATGAATTTTTCAATATAAATTTCATCATCATTGAAAGAAATTTTGGCTTCTTGTTTTACAAT
>CANPZM010000090.1 GCA_947589065.1 uncultured Clostridia bacterium | reverse complement strand
ATGGCAGAAATAATAAGTACAAGCAATGAAGCAGGATTTGAAGAGATAAATAAAGAAGACAACAGAGATGAAGCAAGTTTAATAATAGCAATAGGAACAGGAGCAGAGGAGGCATGTGAAATAGTGATGGCGGTAATGGCAATAGGAGCAATGCTACTAGCATTAATGGCAACAAATAGAATGAAAGTACAAGTAGAAGAAGACGCTAACACAAAAGAAAGGAGGGATTAAAATGGGGAATGCAAAAAGAAAAATAACAGCAATTATTTTAATACTTATGATAATGTTAGCATCAATGTCAACAATATTAATAAATGTAGTGATACCAGATAATGATTTAGAGGATTATCAAATAGGTAAGCTAGAAACTAAACAGTTAAAGATGGAGAGACATTATGAGAATACATGGGAACAGGTTATAGAACCACCAATTAGGCAAAGACGACCTAAAAGTATTTCAAATAATATGGAATATTTTGGAGGAATAAAAATATTAAAAGGTGAAGCAACAGAAGATGGAGGATTTATAGTTGCAGGATGTTTTAAGGGTGTTGTGAATTTGCCAAATGGTAAAACAATAGAATCATATGACCAATACGATGTAGATGGAATTGTAATTAAGTATCAAAAAACATCAAAATCTGTATATAAAGAGACTGGCAAAGAATATGAAATACAATGGATAAATCAAATAAGTGGTGGTCAGGATGATTGCGTAACTTTATTAACAACAACCACAGATGAAGGGTATGCTATTGTAGTAGATACAGAATCATATTTTATTAATATAGATAAATTAAGATTAGATGGCAATAACGCTAATCAATTGATAATAAAGTATGATAAAAATGGAAATATTGATTGGTATAGAAAATTTGGAGAAAGTGATGATGATTATAGATATTCAAATGGAACAATATTAGACCTTTGTGGAACAAATGATGGGAATCTTGCAATATGTGGAGTTTTTCAAGACCTTCCTATGGAAAAATCAATTAATTCTATTCCTATGTCTTATGCGCATGCACCAGATACAGATGGGATGATAATTAAATATGGAAATAAAGGACAAGTTCAAGGCTCAAAAGAAATTAATGGATATGAAGATGATAGTATATTAAAAATTCATAAAATGGAAAATGGACATATTTTAGCTTTTGGACAATCTGATTCTGAGACAATATTAATTGATAATGATTATGAAATGCAAAATTCAGATTATAGCGAAATTGGTATTTTTATTGATATTGACTCTGATGGAAAAATACAAGAAGTAGAAAAAACGGATAAAAATGTAGAAAATATATTAGAAACAAGTAGTGGAGAAATTATAATAGTAGAATCAGAAATGTATTCTGACCAATTTATAATAACAAAATATACACCAGATGGTTTAATTGAATGGGAAAAGGTTTTGTCAGGAGAATATATTTATGAAGTTTCAAATTTTGATTTAACCAAAGATGATGGAATAATATTTACGTGTTATGCTGAATTTCCAATATATTCAAATGGAAAAAAGATGAATTTAAATACAAAAAATGCGTATGAAGGATTTATAGCAATAAAATTAAACGAAGATGGAAATGTCATTTGGAGCGAATTATTAAACATTGAAACAGATAAGTATGCAGAATTATATTGTGAGGAAATAAGTAATGTAATGATAGGAACACAAGATAATGGAATTCTTGATGTAACATCTTTGGAATATTATGAAGGAGGTATGGCTGAAAGTATATCTTATCAAAAGGAATATATGACAGATATAGCAGAAACTTATTTAATAAAATATACTCCAGAAATGAAAGATGTAAATGTAAAAATAGTATGGGAAGATAAAGACAATAAGAATAGCGTAAGACCAGAGAAGCTAGAATTAACATTAAAAAATGGAAAAGAAATAATTAAAACAGTAGAGTTATCAGCATCAAATGAATGGGCATATGTATTTGAAAATATGCCAAAATATGATGAAAACGATAAAGAAATTGTATATACGATAGAAGTGGAAGGAATAGAAGATGGAGAACTATTTAGATATACAACAAAAATAGAAAACGGACAAGATGAAGATGGAAAAGATGATAAAGACCAGATAATAGTAACAAATCAAATGATTGAGTCATCAAAAGTAATAGTAAAATATGTTGATAAAGCAACAGGAGAAGAGATAGAGCCAAGTGTAACAAAAATAGGAGTGTTAGATGAAAAATATGATGTAACAGGTGAAAAGAAAGAGATGGAAGGCTATGTATTAGTAACAGAACCAGAAGAGAAAACAGGAACATTTACTGAGGAAGAACAAGAAGTAGTATTTGAATATGCGAAAAAGTCACAAGTAATAGTAAAGCATGTGGAAAAAGATACAAATAAAGAATTGTTAAAAGAAGAAAAAATAGATGGATTTGAAGGAAAAGAATATAAGACAGAAGAAAAGAAATTCAAATATTATAACTTATCAGAAAAACCAGAGAATGCAGAAGGAAAGATGACAGCAGAAGAGATGACGATTACATATGTATATGATAGAAAACCATTTAACTTAAAATTAGAGAAAGAAATAGAAAGTATAGAGTTAAATGGAAATAGCAGAAAAGTAAATGGAGAAATAGGAAAAGTAGAGTTATATAGAAAAGGAGTAAGTGCAAATAACTTAAAAGTAGTGTACAAGATAAAAGTAGTAAATGACGGAGAGATAGATGGAAAAGCAGTAATAAGAGAGAATATCCCAGAAGGACTAAGAATGGAAGAAGGAGACAATATAGGCTGGGAGATAAAAGGAGAAGAAGCAACAATAGAGACAGAAGAGATAAAAGCGGGAGAGAGCAAAGAATATAGGGTAGAACTAGAATGGATAAAAAATGCAAGAAATATAGGAACAATGGAGAATATGGCAGAAATAATAAGTACAAGCAATGAAGCAGGATTTGAAGAGATAAATAAAGAAGACAACAGAGATGAAGCAAGTTTAATAATAGCAATAGGAACAGGAGCAGAGGAGGCATGTGAAATAGTGATGGCGGTAATGGCAATAGGAGCAATGCTACTAG
>CANPZM010000089.1 GCA_947589065.1 uncultured Clostridia bacterium | reverse complement strand
TAGGTCTGCGTTAGCATACTCTAAATTACATAAATACTTGTAATTTAGGTATTGAATTTTATTAGCAAGTTTTGTTTCGAAGAAATGAAAGTGGCGATAGTGTTCATTTTCTTGTTTTAGATAATTGATAAATTAGATAAAACACTTGTTACACAAGTGAAGCCTTTGAATTTATTTCATTGGCTTCTAACTTTGTAACAAGCTAATGGGATTTTTAAGGATCACCTTAAACTCACGGGCTGTGCCCTAGTGAGATATGGCACACTTATAAATAAGAATGCCTATATTAATGAAAGGAGTACAAAATGAATGTAGATTATCAGGTGCTCACTTTTAAGAATCAAATAAAACCTAAAGATATTGGTGGTCTTGGAGTTGAACTCAATGATAGAAAAGGTTCAGGAAATTATGATAAAGAAAGAACTCAATTTAATATAGAATATGTAGGTTTTGATGGACATTCTACACTATCTAGTAAAGTATATGAAACAATTTACACTAATAATATTCACTTTAATAAGGGAGACAATACAAATATATTGAATGGTTGTGTTGTGACATCTGGTCCTGATTTTTTTAGAAAATTAGGATTACCTATGAAAGATACAGGAAGAGTTCATGTAGAAGGAAAACATATTGGAGAGCCTATTTTCTGTCCAGATATTAAGTCTAAGGAAGACATACCAGAGCTAGTTTTAAAATATTTCGATGAGTCATATCAGTTTTTGTCAAATATTGTAGGAAAAGAAAATGTAGTTTATGCAGGAGTTCATTTTGATGAAGACACTCCACATATGCACTTCTATTTTTTACCAATAGTAGATCATGTAAGAAGAAAAGTATTTGAAACGGATGAAAATGGCAAAAGACTTACTAAACAAATATATACTAAAGACAACACAATTAAAAATGTACCTATTCAAAAATTAAATGAAAATGGAAAACCAATATATGAAGTTGAGTATGGAAAATTTCTTAATACTGATGAGTTTTGGAAACAACTCGGAGGTAAATCATCATTTGCAAAACTTCAAGATCAATATAATGAATATATAATATCTAAAGGTTTTGAATTAGATAGAGGTGAAATTGGTGCAAATAAACACCACCAAGATAAAGCTGAGCACAATATAAAAGAATTAAATTACAAAATAGAAGTATTAAAAGAAGAATTTGAAAGGATAAAATCCATTAATGATATAGAACTTAAAACAAAAAATGAAATAATAAATATAAGTTCAGATGATTTATTCAATCCATCTAAAGATTTTTTTAAACGATATAGGGATGAAGATGTAGAGAAACTTATATCTTACGGTAAGGAAATTAAAAAAGAAAACATTGCCTCTAAAAATGATTTAAAAAAGAAAGAAATTAGAATAGAAAAATTAGAGAATGAAATAAAACAATTTAAATCTGGAAAAACTTATTCGGATAAAGAAAAAATAATTTCAAAGCAGGAATTTATTATTGAAGAGCAAAAAAATACTATTAGTAGTCTTAAAGATGAAATAAATAATTTGAAAGAAAAACTTCAAAGAATAACTAATATAGTATGGACTAAATTAAATAATGCTTACTTAGCAATATCTCACCTACTTGGATTTAAAAATGTAGATAAAGATAATATAAACCATGATTTAATGGAATATAAAGTTCAAGAAATTAATAAAAAATACGAGCCTAAGAAAGAAAAATCAACAAAGTATAAATCTGATGATTTTGAATTATGATAAAATATAATTATCTAAAAATGTTGGTTTTTTATAGGTAAAGAAAGGAGAAAGATAAATGCCTGTAAAAAAACTAAGTGATAAAGAAATTCGTAAAGATGGGAGATCTTATGTTTTTAGAGTTAGTGAATATGGATTAGACGGCAAAAGACATCAATATAAGTCCCCTGCCTATATGACTTACGAAGAAGCAGAAGAAGCTGAAAAAAACTATCTAAATAAGTATAAAGGTGTAGAAGTAAATCCTCATATGACTTTTGGACAAGCTTATGAAAAAGTATATGAATATAAACAAGATAAAATTAAACAAACTACCCTTAAAACTTATCGAGATAGACAAGTATATTTAACTCTATTATGGAATGTTGAATTGGTTGATTTAGATGAAACCCTATATCAAAAATGGCGTAATGAAATGAATAAAACTAATTTATGTGATAGATATAAAACAGATATTCAAAAATTGATTAAAACTGTTATTAACTATGCTGAAAAGCATTGGGATTTCAATCTAAGAAAATTTTACAATAAATTAGAACCTTTTAAAACTCCTGGTGCATTAAAAAAAGAGATGCGATACTACACTCCTGAAGAATTTTATGCATTTATAGATGTTATTGATGATTTAAGATTTAAATGTTTCTTTAAAACTTTGTACTATTGTGGATTAAGAAGATCTGAAGCTAGAGGATTACAATGGAAACATATAGATTTATTTAATAAGAAATTATATGTGAAACAACAAGTATTAAATCCCTCTACTACAAATGCTGATTCAGAATGGTTCATTACTAGCCCTAAAACAGCATCATCTATAAGAACGTTACCGATAAGTGATGATTTAATTGACAATCTTAAAGAACTCAAAAAAAGAATGAGTTCAATGAAAAAATTTAATGAAAATTGGTTTGTATTCGGTGATAATAACCCAATTACCATTCATCAAATGGATCATAGTAATAGAAAGTATGCTGATTTAGCTGGAGTTAAAAGAATTAATCTACACGGATTTAGACATTCGTGTGCATCAGTTTTAATTCATGGTAAGACACCTATTCCAGTTGTTGCAAATTATTTAGGACATGCTGATTCTACAGAAACACTAGAGACATATACTCATATGTTTGAAGAGGACTTAAATGATGTTCCTAAATATATAGATAATATGTTAGATGGACTAACTCAAAAATTCAAAAATCCAAGACAAAACCAATAGAATATATGCCTTATTTGTGACCTAACTGTGACCTAGCGTTTAAAATAATGCAAATTAAAAATTAACAAAATCCTTGTAATTACTGGCTAAAGCAAACAAAAATGGAGCGCTATTGCGCTCCTTCAGGGGGTTTTGGTTGTGTACTATCACATTAAATCGTAATAGTACGGGCATGGAGTAACATGCCATTATT
>CANPZM010000088.1 GCA_947589065.1 uncultured Clostridia bacterium | reverse complement strand
CCTACAATTGCACCACTTACAACGGACATCTTTTTACCAACATCAGTAATTTTAGAACCAGTTTTATTTAAATTATCAGCGAACTCTTTTAAATCTGCATTACCACTTTTTAATTCATTATTTACATCTTTAATTTGATTAGCATACTTATTCATTTGAGTTTCAGCATTTTTTAAAGCAATTTGTTTTTTAGAAATAGCATCTTCGTTGGAATTTTCACTATTTTTTAATTCTTCCAATTCAGATTTTAAAACTAAGACCTTTTTTTGTTGTGAATCATATGCATTATTTAAATATTCTAATTTATCTCTTAATTTTTGACTAGCTTTTGTATTTTCATCATATTGAGATTGAACTAATTTAAAATTTGCATAATTTTCACGAATTTCAGTATTTACAGATTTTAATGACTTTACAAAATCATTTGTTCCATCAGCATTAAATACTAAACCAACTTTTTTTAAATCACTTGCCATATTTTACTTTCTCTCTTTTATTGTGAAAATCTATCATTTGATAGAACTCAATTGGATTTAATTTCATTGTTTCAAATGGAGATAATCCAATAATAGTTCCTGCATATTTTATTTCAGCAAAATTTATTTTTTCTTTTTCGGCTTTTTGTAAGCTGTATGATATTGATTTTTTTTTTGGAATTCATTTTGCTTTTCAAATTCCTTGTTATAAAAATCATTAATTTTAGTTAAATCATTAATATCTATAAGTCTTAGTGCTTCCTGATAAGTTAAAGGTTCTTCTACTGCACTTCGTACACTTGCATAAATAAATATTCCTTGAATAGCGATTAAATTTTTTTTGTTTTGTATATCTTTTTTTAGTTCTTTTAATCCTCCACCATTTTCTTCTCCACCTTTATACTCATCTAAATATTGCATTACTAAATAGTTATATTCTAATTCAATTTTTTTACCATTTTTTAATTTAATTATCATAATTTTTCCTCTTTCTAATAAAAAAAAGCCTAACCTATATGGTTAAGCTCCAGGTGAAGTTATTTTTTTAAAATCTTCATTTGTAACAATAGGCTTTTCAAAAAATTTATCTTCTGTTAATCCTTTAGGGAAGTTTTTCATTTCACTATCAACATAATTTTTTATGTGTCCAGCATTATCAAAAGCATAACATCTAATAGTTACTGTATCATTTTGTTCTGAGAAGCTTTCTTCACTAGTTTCAATATCATCAGTATTTTCTAACAATTGACATTTAGGATACCAATCATATCTAATTCCTCCACCAATTTTTTTAACAACTTTACCATATGCAAAATATGGTCTTTCACTTGTTCCACCTGATTGTGCTAATCCATCATCAGTAGTATTATCACCTCTCATACGAGCTAAATCATCTGGTGGAAATGCTACTACTTCAACAGCTAAATCCACACTTGATTGTGAATTAAATGATGCATAGTCTTTACCACTTGCACGAACAGTAGAACTTTCACCATTTTCAGTTGTACCAATTGATTTAACAACTTCAGTTTTAATCGTTCCCTCATAATTTTCAAAATCTACGTTACCTTGTTCATCTGGTGTATTAAATGCGTAATATTGTGCACCAACAGTTTCTTTTAACATTGGTTTTTTTGTTTCAATACTCATAATTTCTTTACCTTCTTTCTAAAAAATTTTTTCAATCATTTTTTTATAATATTTTTCTTTGTTTTTTTCAAAAGTTGGTTTTAAATGAGGTTGACTAGGTATATTTTTTGTTCCTTCTTCAACCATTCGACCATAGTATTTACCCCAACCAACAATAATTTCATCATCTTTTATTTCGTAAGCAAAAGAGTCTATTAAATGTGTATATCCACTTTTTTTAATTTTAGAATAGGGTCTTGTTAATTTTAATAAATCATTTACAAAATCTTTAGCACCTATTTCTAATATTTTAATTGGGTTTTCAACGGTTTTTAAAATACTTGAAAGTTCATTTTGTAATTCTTCAAATCCATTAAATTCACTAATTGACATTTTCTATCACATCAATTGCAAAAAAAGAATGAAATTCTCTTGTATTTTCAATATATTCATGAGTAATAGCTGCCATAATATCTTTTTTGTTTAGTAATTTTTTCAACAATATCAATTTTGGATCTCGTGGTATTAATGAAAAAAATGATATTTGATAACGTACCAAAGTATCATATTCATTACCACTTGCACCAATTGGCTCCCATATATATTCAAAATATACAATTCTAGGTAATTTATCAGTATCATTCATATGTTGTATTCCTTCATTACAAGGAATTTCTAAACTTTCTAACAACTCAACTAATTCTTTTTTATTCATGATTTACTACCTCTGGGTTATTATATTTTTGTAAAGTTATATCACTTTCAAAATAACCGTCCTTATTTTTAAAATGATAAATATTAAATACCTTATAAAAATTTCCATCTATTTCTAAAACATTTTGTGAATTTATACTACGTTCTTGTGCAATTCTAATTTTGAGAACTATTTTTTTATCACGTTTTTCATTTTCAAACATGATTGTATCTGATAACGATAACTGATTAAAAAAATAATCATTATCATTTACTTTTTTTAATTTTTCATAGGGATATCCATTATCAGATTGAATAATCTGATATAGTGTAAATTTTCCATCAAGATATGTTGGTATCTCTGTTATACCTAAGTTGTAATGTAACATATTCTGGTAAATATAACTCCTTAAATTCAGCTAATCTTTTATGATTAGCATATAAAACATAATTTTTCAATAGCTCTCTAGCATGTAAATCTGTTTCATAATTTATATTGCAACCTGCAACTTCATTAATATCAAATTCACCTTGTTTAACGTAAGAAATAAAATTAGTATCTGGTAGACTAGGTGATACTTGCTGTTCACGTCTAATTTCAGATACTAATTTTAATACTTGCTCGTCAGTCAATTTTATCTTTTCCAACTTGCTTTTCTTCCGTTTTATTATTTAAATCATTATCAGGTATTTTTTCAATAATTATCATTTTTGCCTTATTATTTGTACTAGATAATTCTTCTAATCTCTCTTTGCTCACTTTTACACCTTTTGCAGGATAAATATCGCCATATTTATATTCTCGTTTTTTATCCTTTAAATCAAAAAATTTTGGAGTAATTATTCTATACATAAATTAACCTCCTATTCAGTTTTTAAGTCTAGTTGACTTAGATTAAGTGTCCTAGTTTCTTTTCCTTCACT
>CANPZM010000087.1 GCA_947589065.1 uncultured Clostridia bacterium | reverse complement strand
GTTCCTTGCATTAATAGTTCTGATAATTTTGATGGTGTATCATCTGTCATTGTTTTCATTTGTATTCCATACCATGTCATCATTTTATTCATTGCATTTGTCTCATGTGGTTCTTTTTCTGTTGTATAATGTGAGTATAGTTCATTTACTCTATTAGATATTTTTTTGTATTTATTATATTCTACATCTAAGGTTTCTTTTAAGTCTGCATCTTTGGTTTTGTCTGATACATAGCTTATAGCATCCATTCCCATTGTTGCTCCTTTATTGACTTCATCTAAAACATTTAAATTATTATTTTCCATATTTAACTAAGTTCCTTTCCAAGGTTTAAATCTGGTTGAAAAAATCTTTTTATTTAATAAATTTCTGTATGTTTCATATTTTAATGATTTTTCAACTCTATTTATTCCTTTCTTTTTATATAGTTTTTGGAAAATAATAATTTTTATGCAATTTTTTCTTTTCTTAATTCTCGTGCATGGTTAATTGATATTTCATTTATGTCTCCTGTTGCTATTCTTGCTATTTCGTTTATTGTTTCTTCTTCATTTAATTGTTTAATTCTTGTATTTGTTTTATTTTCATTGACTTCTTTTTTTATAAAATAGTTATAGTCTCCTTTTGCTGCTATTTGAGCTAAATGTGTTACGCATATTACTTGATGATTTTTTGATATTTCTTTCATTTTAGTTCCAACTTTTTTTGCTGCTATTCCGCTTATTCCAGTATCTATTTCGTCAAAGATAAGAACAGGTACTTTATCAATGTCTGCTAATACTTTTTTTATTCCTAACATTATTCTTGACATTTCTCCTCCTGATGCAATTTTGATTAGCGGTTTTCTTTCTTCACCTACATTAGTTGATATTAAAAATTCTATATTGTCTTTTCCGTTTGCGTTATATTCTTCTCTTGTTTCAATTTTTACTGAGAATTTAGCATTTTTCATTTCTAAATCGTCTAATTCTTCATTTATTTGATTTGACATTTTTATTGAATATTCAATTCGTAATTTATTCATATTTTTTGATAAATCTTCTAATGTTTTTTCTATTTCTGTTTTTTCTATTTTTAATTTTTGTATGTGATCACTTAGATTTTCAATATTATTTATTTGTTTTTGAATGTCATTTTTGTATTCTATAATTTCTTTTATATTGTTTCCATATTTTCTTTTTAGGTCTTGTATTAAATCTATTCTTTGTTCTATATTAATTCTTTCTTCTTCATCAAAATAAGCATCTTCTTTGTAATTATATATGTCTCTTTCAGTTTCTTCTAAGTCATAGTATGTACTTTGTATAATTTCTCTACATTTTTCATAGTTTTCATCATATTCGCTTATTTTTTCAATTAATTTTAATACATCATTTAATTGCGATAATATTCCATTATTTAATGTGTAATGGGCTTCTTCTAGATTATTTTTGATTTTTTCTGAGTTTAGTGCTTTTTTTAGTTTTTCGTCTAATTTTTCTTCTTCTCCATCTTCTAAATTGGCTTCTTCAATTTCATTTACTTGATAATTTAATAGGTCTAACTTTCTTTGTTTCTCTTTATCATCTCCATAATTATTTTTTAATTCTTCTTTTATATCTACATATCTGTTGTATTTTTCAAGATATTCTTTTTTTATTTCTTCTATTTTCTCACCTATATAGTCATCTAAAAATTTAATATGACTTGATTGTTCTAATATTGTTTGATTATCTTGTTGCCCATGTATATCTATTATTTTTTTCATAAAAGATTTTAATTCATTTACTGTGACTAGTCTACCATTAATTTTGCTGATATTTCTTCCAGATATGTTGATTTCTCTTGATATTATAAATTCTTCATTTTTTAAATATACGAGCATTTCTACAAATGAACTTTTTTCTCCATGTCGTATCATATCTTTTGAAAATCTTCCTCCTGCTAATATTTGCAAAGAATCAATTATTAAGGTTTTTCCTGCTCCAGTTTCACCTGTAAATACATTAAATCCTTCATTTAAATTAATACTTATATCATCTATAATTCCTATATTTTTTATATGTAATGTTCCTATCATAAAATGGACACCTCCGTACGTTTGTTTGTGATATCATTATATATCTATTTTTCATTTTGTCAATACATTTGTTCGTTTTTTATTTTATTTTTCCCTGTAACATTCTTTCTAATGCTTTAATTTTCGGATTTATTTTGATTTAAATTTTTTCATATCTTATCTTTTTATGTTGTTTCACATATTTTCATGTGCTAAAAATTGTAATAATTTTTAATTTTTTTTATTGACTAATGATTGTATTGTATGGTATAAATATAGAGTATCATTGGCCCCTTGGTCAAGCGGCTAAGACGCCACCCTCTCAAGGTGGAATCATGGGTTCGATTCCCGTAGGGGTCACCATTTCAATAAAAGATTAGAGTACCAAGCATTTTATTGTTTTATGCTTGGTACTCTTTTTGTTAATTATCACATTATTATCACATTAGTTATTATATTTTATGTTTTTTATGACAAATTCCAAACATTCATTGATAAAACATTAATAGAATATAAATCATTTTTTAAAACTATTCTTCTAATTTCTTCAAGCAATTCATCTTCTATTCTACATGTAAATTGTGTATAGTGCTTTTTCTTCCTCATATAATCACCCCTATTGTGATTATATTAAATGTCTTTAGTTATACTGATACATATTATTGTAACTTTTTGTCAAAATATCAGTTGCAAAATAAAAGTAAATTTGATATAGTATCTTCAATGTTTGAAAAATGTATTTTCCATTTTTGAGTTGAGTGTATTATTAGCAGATAATTCTGCTATTAAGCAGTTTTTACTGCTAACCAATGCACTCGCTCATAGCTGGCTTGTGTAAATACTTAAAGAAGGAGGATACATAAATGGAGACATTTTTATTTTTAGCTATAGGTTTAGTATTGTCTTTTGCTGTTGCATTTAATTCACTCGCAAAATTGATTAAGCAACTTAAAAGTTCATCTGCAAAAAAACTTTTGACAGATGGTAAAACAATTCAAGTTTCTTTTAATATTAGCTTATCAGATAAAAAAAGCGAAGTCGGTGCTAGGCACACCAACTCCATCACAAACAGGCTTGATAAGGACTCTTCTTGAGTTCTTATCTTTTTTATTTTCTTCATTATAATTTTAATCATTTGTAATATCAATATTTTTTTCAAAAATTTTAAATTTTTGTAATATCATTGTAACATTTTATTTTAAAAATGTCAATTTACTTATAGTATTTATTACTGATATATGCTTTTCTTCCAGTCTTTATTACTTTGATATAATCTACATTTTTATTTACATTTTTTACTACTTTTACTTTAGTATTTTTAAGATACGTATATTTTGT
>CANPZM010000086.1 GCA_947589065.1 uncultured Clostridia bacterium | reverse complement strand
GGATATGAAATATCTGTACCTTTATTTGTAAATATTGGTGATGTAATCAGAATTGATACTAGAACTGGTGAATATATGGAAAGAATTTAATCAGAAGGAGATATTTAGTTAGTGTCAAACTTAGAAGAAGAATATCAAAAGATGATAGAAACATTGGAAAATACAATTAAAGACAAGAAAAAGTTAGACTTTGCTAAAAAACAGTTAGATAATATTGTATCAGTGGTTGTTGATGATTGCACTCATGTTTTAGATAAATATGATGAGAAAATGAACGAAATTGATATGAAAAATAAAACAAATGAAATGAGAATTGTAGCATTAGAAGAAAAATTAAAATATTTTGAGAAAATGATAGAGATTGAGGATTATGATTTCTTTATTACTTGTCCTTATTGTGGTTTTGAATTCCAAACTGATTATGATGATGAAGTAGATGAAATTTGTTGCCCAGAATGTGGTCAATTATTTGACGTAGATTGGGATGATGATAATTCTACTGATGAAGATGATGAAAATTGAAAAAAGTTTAATGGATTGACGGCTTTGCCGTCTTTTCTTATTGTTAAATGTAAATGACAACCAGTAGTAGCACCATTTGTTGGATTGCCAGAGGAATCTTTGTATGGGTTATTAAGAATACCATAAATATTTTTAGGTCCAACCTTTGCTATGATATTTTTTTGACTTACATATTCTCCAACTCTGAAAAGATAATTTGGAGAAATGTGACAATATGAAATGCTAATATCTCCATTCTGTACAGTAATTGTACACCCACCAGCACCTTTAAAACCTGCAAATATTACTTTGCCATCAATGCATGAATAAATTGAAGTTCCTTCACTAGCAGCAATATCAATTCCAGAATGATAGCTAGATGCTCCAGATGTGGGAGAATGCCTTTTACCAAATTGAGAGGTGATGTTTCTATTACCTGGAAGTGGCCAATAAAACGAATTTGACACAGGAATAGTATAATTAGAGTCTTGAGAGTAATTGTTAAGAAGAAAAGCAGAAAGTAGTAATAAAATTAATGAAATTGGAATAAAAAATTTTAAAAAAGAACTATACATGAAAATCCTTTCTGGTATAGCCCTTTATATAAAATACCGAGATTTGAATGATTTGTCAATATATATTGATAATTATTTAAAAAGGTGTTAAAATATCGGACAGTAAACTTTTTTGGTAGTTTCCCCTCTATTAATACTAAGAGTTTACTAAAAAAAACGAGGGAGGTCTGATAAGATGACCAATAGTGATGCCAAAGAGATTTTTCGGGAGATTGTCAAAATTTTAGAGCCTAATTTAGGAATGCTTGTGGATGATGAACATGCAGAAGAGACTAAGTACAAGGCCTTTTATGATGAAGTTCTTCCGGCATTATATCTTCTGGAGAAATTAAAAGATGAGTATCTTCAAGAGGAAACTCTTGATATTAGTTCAGGGGATGGAATTTGTAATGATGCTGCTGTATATGCTGTTATTTCTACATTGGCAGATTTGGATATGGCAGATATTTTGGAGGATGAAGATGATTTCATTGATATGATGTATGATGGTGGAGAAATTGGAAAGGCATTATATATGTCATATTATTATGAAACATGCCCTGCGTTTTCAGAAATACTTAATGATTTGTGTGCCGAATCTTTTTAAAATTGAGATTGGCATAGTGATTTAAATTTGGAGGGGAAAAAGACAGCCGCTTACATAGGGCTGTTTTTTTATGTAATAAGAAATTTTTCCTACTATATAAAAATTTACATTCCACAGAAAAATTTGATTGTTTTATAGTTTTATATTAAGTTAAAAATTTATAAAACTAATTGACTTTATAAAAAGAAAAATATAAAATTAATAAGCAAGCTAATAAATAAAAAGGAGATTTGTATATGAAATTAAAGAAGATTTTATTGACAATTTTAGGAATCTTAATTTTTTCATTTTGTTTAACAAATGTGTCAAAAGCGACGACTGAAACACTTTCTTTTTCTATTCCTGTTACTAATGATTATAAGGCGGCTTTTGATGTTCTAAAATTAGTTAACAAAGAAAGAGCTGCTCAAGGTAAAAATGAATTGAAAATGGATAAAGACTTAATGGAAGCAGCAATGGTGCGTTCTGCTGAAATAGTTGCAGATTTCTCTCACACTAGACCAGATGGAACAAGTTGCTTTACTGCTGTGACAAAAAGTGTAGGATGGGAAGGAGAAAATATAGCAGTTGCGTATGCTACACCAACTGATGTTATGAAAGGTTGGATGAATTCACCAGGTCATAAGGAAAATATATTAAGAGGTGAATTTAATACTATAGGAATTGGTGCTATTAAATATGGTAATACATATTATTGGACCCAAATTTTTGGAGAATCAAACTTAAATGAAATAAAAACTGCTCCTGCAAATAAGTCAATTACAAGTAAAGTTAAAATGAAAACATCTAATGTAAAATTATATTATAATTCAACATCAGATTTTCAAAAGAGTTATTATGAAAAAAATCCATATAAAATTGCAGTAGTTGTGCTTAATCCAAGTTCAAGTGGAAGATGCTTTACAGTACAACCTTCTGATTTAATTATGACTTCATCAAATTCATCAGTTTTTACAATTGATGGCAATGGAGTAATAAAACCAGTTTTTCCAGGAAAAGCAACTTTTACTGCAAAATTAAAGCAAAACACAAATATTTATTTAAAGGAAGACATAACAATAAATGAATCTCTTAGTAAAGCTACAATCACATACAATTTAGATCAAACTTATACGGGAAAAGAAATTAAACCAAGTATTACAGTTAAATACGGAAATAAAATATTAAAAAATGGAACAGATTATACTATAACATATTCAAATAACAAAAACGTAGGTAGAGCTACTATGTGTATAAAAGGAAAGGGCGTTTTTGTAGGAAGTGTAACTAGATATTTTAATATTGTTTCTAAAAGTAAAACAAAAAGTATTGCTAGTTTAAAAGTTACTGGAATATCTAATAAAGCATATACAGGAAAAAGAATTTCTCAGAGTATAACAATTAAAGATGGAAGCCAAAAATTAAAAAATGGAACAGATTATACAGTTTCATATTCAAATAATATAAATATAGGAAAAGCAACTTTAGTTATAAAAGGAAAAAATAAATATACAGGAACAATTACAAAGACTTTCAGTATCACACCTAAGAAAATAACAGGATTTAAGGTAAAGTCTCAGACTACAAATTCAATAACTTTAAGTTGGTCAAAATCTGCTGGTGGAGTTAAATATGAAATATATTCATATAATTCTTCTAAAAAGAAATGGACATCTATAGGAACTACATCTAAGACATCTTATACAATTAAAAAACTAAAGGCAGGAACTTCATATAAATATAGAGTAAGGGCATATAAAAGTGTAAGTAAAAAGAAATATACTGGTGCTTATACTGGAACAATTACAACAGGAACTAAACCTTCTACACCTAAAATTTCATCTTTAAGTTCTAAGAG
>CANPZM010000085.1 GCA_947589065.1 uncultured Clostridia bacterium | reverse complement strand
AAATAAGCCCTATACCACTTAAAATAATCAATTACTCGAATGAAGAAACACCCTTTTCTAGCCATATTCGTCTTAAAACTGAAGACTAATAACAACCAGTAAAGATATCAAAACACTCTTAATCTAAACAATAATACCTATTTTTAAAACCATATACAATATCAAAATAGCTCGAAAAACAAATATTATCATCTTTATTTAAACTAAATCTGACCTGTAAATCCAAGCCAAATTTAATCATAATTGAAATAATATTAGTCCCAAAAAGAACTAAAATTATTAAAGATTCGACTAATATAAATCTTATAGTCTTATTATAGACAAAATAAAAATAATTATTCATAAAAAAATAAAAAAATTGTAGAAAAGTGGCATACGAAAAACATTGACAAATCAACACTTTGAGACTATCATAATAACAAAGGAGGTAAAAAAAATAAAAAAAACTAAAGAAAATAGTGTACAAAATTTAATTCCAATTTCCGAAATAAAAGAAAAAGGAATAATAAAATTAAAAAACGAAAAATATATTAAAATAATTAAAGTCAATCCAATTAATTACGAATTAAAATCAGAATTGGAAAAAGAATCAATTTTAAATTCATATAAAACATTTTTAAAATCATGTAATTTTAATATACAAATTTTAATTCAAAGTAAAAAAGAAAATCTTTCAAAACATTTTTTTATTCTTGAACAAAAGAAAAAAGAAAAAAATGAAAAAGAAAAAATTATTTATGACCAATATATTAATTATATAAAAAAAATTAATTCAGAAAATAAATCTTCATCAAAAAATTTTTATATCATAATTCATCAAATTGATGAATATCAAAGAAAAAATCCCCAGTTTAACTCAGAAAAAATGATAATAGATAAATTAAACGAAAATTTTTTTAAAATTAAAGAAAATTTATCGAGATGTGGAAATTATGTATATGAAATAGAAAAAAAAGAAAGTATAGATATATTATATTCGTTTTTTAATTACAGAAAAAATTTTGAAAAATAAAAGGAGGTAAAAATAGAAGAAAAAAATTATATTGCTCCAGCATACATAAATGAAACAAATCCAAAATATATAGAAATAGATGGAACATATTATGCAGGACTAATATGTGTAGATTACTATAGAGAATATAAAGAAATAATATTAAAAAATATAATAAATAATAATACCAACATGAATATTTCAATTTTTTATGAAAAAAAAGACAAATATAAAACAATTAGAGATTTAACATATCATATAGGAAATGTTGGAGTAGACATAAAAAACTCAAAACAAAATACACAAGATATTGATATTGCACAATTCACATATGATGACGCAAGATACATAAGAAAAGAAATGCAAATAAATAATGAAGATTTGTACTTTTTATACATATATATTAATGCATTTGCAGAAAATCCAAAAGAATTAGAAGCAATAATAAATAATATAGAAGGTATTTTACAAAGCAATGGAATTCAAACGAGAAGAGCAAATTTCAGACAAGAACAATTATTTTTTGCATGTTTGCCATTTATGCAAAATGATTATGACATAAAAAATGCAGCCAAAAGAAATATTTTAACTAGTGGACTTGTTTCAACATACCCTTTTTTTTCTTCAACAATATTTGACGAAGAAGGAATTTTTTTAGGAAATAATACTTACAATAATTCTCTAATTTTTGTAGATAAATTTAATAGAGACAAATATAAAAATGGTAATATGTGTATTTTTGGCTCTAGTGGAGCAGGCAAATCTTTTTTTACAAAATTACAAATATTAAGAAATTGGTTATTTGATATAGAACAATATGTAATAGATCCAGAAAGAGAATATCAAAAAATTTGTGAAAACTTAAATGGAACAATTTTTAAAATAGGACCAGCATCGGAAACATATATAAATATTTTTGATATACGTGAAGAATCAAACGAAGAAAATAAAGGATATCTAGCAACCAAAATTCAGAAACTATTAGGATTTTTTGGTCTAATTTTTGGTGAAATAACAGAGGAAGAAAAAGCAATAATAGAACAAAAATTAGTGCAAACATATAAAAGGAAAAATATAACCTTTAATGATGATAGTTTATATAAAAAAATAGAAAAAGGAAAAATACAAATAAAACCAATATTTAAAAAATCAAAAGATATGCCAATACTACAAGATTTTTTTGATGTACTATCAGAAGATCCAAAAACAGAAAAATACAGATTAAGATTAATGCCTTTTATAAAAGGCTCATTAAGCTTTTTTAATAATTACACCAACATAGAAATAAATAATAAATTAATAATTGCAGATATATATGAATTAGGAGAAGAAAACTTAAAATATGGCATGTATATTTTTACAGAATTATTTTGGGATAAAATAAAAAAAGATAGAACAATAAAAAAATCAATTTATTTAGATGAAATATGGAGACTAATAGGAATAACATCTAATAAAGAAGTAGCAAGCTTTATTTATAAAATATTTAAAACAATAAGAAAATATTCAGGCAGTAGCGTAGCAATAACCCAAGACGTTTCTGATTTATTTAGTCTAGAAAATGGAATATATGGAAAAAGTATTTTAAATAATTCATGTATAAAAGCATTTTTTTCACTAGAAGAAGAAAATATAAATTTATTAAGTGAAGTTACAAATTTATCAGAAAAAGAAAAAATAGAAATAAGGTCACTAAAAAAAGGAGAATGCATGATGTTTATAGACCATAATCATATACTAGTAAAAATTAATTGTTCAGAAGAAGAAAAAAATTTAATTTAGAGGTGAAAAAAATAAAAAAAATTATAACAGCCTTAATGAATGAAGAAGTAAATAAAGAAATAAGTAATTATGATGAAATACAAGTATTATCAAATGATTTTTTATATCAAGAAGCTGTATTAGATTTTATAGAAAAAAACCCAGATATAGATTTTTTATTATTAAATGAAGAATTACCCGGAGAAAAAATAGAAGACTTTATAAATAAGATAAATAAAATAAAAATAATATTATTTGTTGAAAATAAAAGCAATAATATCGAAAAAATAATTAAAGAAAATATTTATAGAATATTCACAAATGGTGAAAAAACTGTGGATGAAATAATAAAAATAATTAAAGAAGAAAATTATGTAGAAAAATTGGAAAAAGAAATAGAAAATTTAAAAGAAATAATACAAGAAAAAAATAATAATAAAAACAATTTTAAACAATACTTTGAAAAAATTATAAATAGAAAAGAAAATAATCATGAAGTACAAAATAGTAAAATAATTTGTATATCTGGATGTTCAGGAATAGAAAAAGATATTTTCACATATATTTTTGCCAAGGAAATCCCAAATAAAGACAATAAAACAATAATAATTGATTTAGATATTTTAAATGATAATATACATAAATTAATTCAAAATAAAAAAATAAAAATAATAAGAGGTAAAGAAATTTTACTAGAAAAAAATGAAAAAATCAGCACAATTAAATTTGAAGAAATAATAAAAAAAATAAAAAAAGAATATAATCAAATAATTGTAAATACATCATCTGAATGCTTTTACGATATTAATAAAAAAATATTAGAAAAATCCAATAAAATAATTTTTATCATAGAAAATAATATAGAAAATATTAAAAAATCAAAAAAATTATTAGAAATTTATTTAGAAAATTTTAATATAAAAAA
>CANPZM010000084.1 GCA_947589065.1 uncultured Clostridia bacterium | reverse complement strand
TCCTTTTGGAAGTGTATTATATCACTTATAATAAAACTGTTTTTTTATTGATGTCTACTATAAGGGGTGCAGTTCATATCAGTAGTGTTATTTGCAACAATACTTCTATTTTCAACTAATGTTAACGCACTTAGTACTTCACAATTAGAAGAAATTACAGATACATTTGATGTATCTAAAGATGGAAATGTAACAACTCTTAAATTGAAAAAAGATACAGCACAAGATATAATAATTGGAATTGAAGAAGATCCATGTGGTAGCGGTGCACCAATAGTTCCAAAAGCAGAAAATGTTGTTATTGACTTAGCAGGTCATGAGTTAACAAATTTTTGTGTTGAAGCTATACAAGTATATAGTGGATCAACTCTAACAATAAAAGATTCAAGTGAAGAAAAGTCTGGAAAAATTACTCAAAAAGAAAGAACCACAGCATTTCCGCTAATAAAAAATGACGGAACTTTAATAATTGAAGATGGAAAATTCTATACAATTGAAGGAAATAATGGTGGTGTAATTGAAAATTTATGAAACTTAACTATAGAAGATGGAGATTTTCAATTAAATGCAACAAATTCAACATGTTCTACAATATTTAATAAAAATGGGACAGTAACTATAAAAGATGGAACATTCTCAACAAAATCAGATCACTCAGTTATTAGTAATTCTGGTAAATTAACTTTATCAGGAGGAGAAGTTTCAACCGAATTTGAAAATCCAACAAATTATCTTATAGATAATATGGGAGATTTAGCAATTACAGGAAATGCAGAAGTTACTAAAGGAGCATCATCATCTGCTGCTATAGGAAATTTACCAAACTATAGTGATGCAAAAATAACAGTTAGTGGTGGAAATTTAAAAAGTGAATCTGATTTAATTAGAAATTACGAAGGTAGTGTAGAAATAAGTGGTGGAGAATCGACTACTACTGGTGCAGGTAGTGTTGTAAGAAATAGCTCTGGAAATTTAACAATTACTGGTGGAACACTTACTGCTGAAAGTGCAGATAATGCTGTATATGTAGGAAGTAATTCTAAAGTTAATATAACAGGTGCTACAATCAAATCAACTAATGGAAGCGTATATGTTGAAGATCCAATAACAACTGAAATTGAAGTTGATAAAAATTCTGGGACATTAAAAACAAAAGAGGTAGAAGGATATGGCGTATTTCTTACTAAAGATGGAAAAGAAATAACTGGAAAATATGAAGATATTATTTTCAAAGTTACAATAGACGGAAAAGAAGTTACAGACATAGAATTAGTATATGGAAATGAAGCTAATATTGTTTTAACAGCATTTTTAGGTAGTGAAGAATTAGAACTATCTAATCCTGTTCTATCAGAAGTTGAAGATGCACAAGTTACAGCATATTCAGATGGAAAACTTACAGCTTTAAAAGTAGGATCAACAAAGTTGTCAGTAAAATTAGGAGAAGCAAGTTCAACTATAAATGTAACAGTTGTAGCTGCAGCTCAAGAACAACCAGAACAACCAGAAGAACCAGAGCAACCAGAAATAACTGAACCATCAGAACAGCCAGAGCAACCTGAACAACCTGAAGAACCTGAACAAGCCGAACAAGAAACTGAGGATAACATAGATACTCCTGCAACAGGAGATTATATAATTCCTGCAACAATAATATTAGTAGTTGTTGTCGCTGCAAATGTAATATACTTTATAAGAAAGAAAACAAAATAAAGTTGTATTTTAAATAGTATAGGACTCTTAGAAAGTTAAGAGTCCTATTATTATAACGGAGGAAATTACTTTGAATAACAATAAAACAAGATATAAACATTATGAAAAAACAACAAATAAGAAAAAGCATAGAGTAATATCTTTTATATTTCCCATAATTTCATTAATAATAATAATTGCATGTGTGTCATATATTGTAACATGGACTAATCAAAATAATGAAAATGAACAAACCATAAAAGAAATATATGCAGATGTAGTTTCAGTAGATGAAGAAACTGGGGACTCTAAAATTGATTTTGAAAAATTAAAACAACGAAATGAAGATGTTGTTGGATGGTTAAAAGTTAATAATACAAATATAAATTATCCTGTTGTACAAAGTAATAATAATGATTTTTATTTAAGACATAATTTTGATAAGAAATATAATATAGCAGGATGGATATTTGCAGATTATAGAGCAAAGTTTGACGGAAAAGATAAAAATATAATAATATATGGGCATAATATGAAAAATGGTTCTATGTTTAGTACTCTAAATACAGCTTTAACAAAAAAGTGGTATGAAAATGAAGATAATATGAATATTACATTTGAAACAGAAAAACAAGTAGCAACATATAAAATATTTTCGATTTATAAAATCAAAAAAGAAACTTTTTATACAACTACCTCATTTGAGACGACAGAATCATATAAAAAATTTTTAGATGAAATAAAGTCACGTAGTATTAAAGATTTCGGAGAAGATGTTAATGAGGAAGATAAAATATTAACATTATCAACATGTGCTGGAAATAATAGTTATAGAGTTGTAATACATGCATATTTATGTGATACTAATAAATAAACTTATAGATTTAATAGAATTAAGAGCTATTAAATCTTTTTTTCTTTTTATGATTTAATAAAAATATGGCTCAATATGTAGTTTTTTGGGTTCATAGATTGACAAAGGTAGTTTATTTTGATATTTTTAAAATATATTTTATATTATAGGAAAGTTCTCTGAACTTTCTATAATATAAAGCATTCCACAGAAAAATTGTTATACAATTTTTCGCGGACGAACAAAGATGCGGACTTTAAAATATTATAAACAACAAAAACGTTAATAATGTCCGCTTTTGTTCTATTTAAAAAATAAAAAATTTATTAGATTTAAAAATAAGAAAGGTGGAATTTATATGGGATTTTTTGATAAACTATTTCATGGCTTTTTTTATGTTGTTGATGAAAAAACATTAAAAGAATATTTAGAAAGGGAATTAAAATTTTCAATAGAAAATAAACTAGAGGCTTCTGCAAATTTAAATATTTATTTAAATAACGAAAAACATCATATTCAAATATGGAATCATGAGGAATCTTCATTTGGAGATGAAAAAGAAAAAGGATTAGTTATATATTATGATGAAGATGAATATAAAACATTGGAAGAACTATACAATTCTAAGTTGAATGATTTGCCTGAATATTTTAAGATAGAACTTATAGATTTGGATAATGATTATTTAAATGATTATAAGAAAAATCATCCTGAATTAAAAATTGAAAATTACTAAAAATGGAATTGGTATACATTTCTTTTTTTAAATAACTAAGAATGATATGTTTAATGTTTTTATGATAGTTGAAATAAATTAAATAATGGGTATAATGAAAAAAGAAAAGAAATAGTATGAGTCCGAAATAAAAAAAATAGATTATAGCAAAAAAGTGCTATACATGTCAGTATAGCACTTTTTTGGTGAACCGAAACTTTCTAAATCCGAACAACATATATTTAGAAAATGGAATGATTATAAATTTTTATTTAAGATATTTATAGTTTTATTTTTATATGATTCTATAAATTTTTTAGAAGGTGAATATAAATTTTTTGGTAGATTATCTAAATCAAACCATTTCCATTCATCCTCTTTTGTAGGTTCCATAACTTTTGGTTCTCCGGTATATTTTCTTGCAATAACATGCATTGTTATATAATGTCTATCTGGCTGGATATCATCTGCTGCACCAAACAATTCTAAATCTTCAATATCTAAATTGGTTTCTTCTTTTACTTCTCGTTTAGCTCCATCCCAAAATGTCTCATTATATTCTTGTTTCCCTCCTGGTAAAGTCCAACAATCAACTTCGTAAATTCCACCAGTATCTTTTTTGTTTTTGGCTCTATGTC
>CANPZM010000083.1 GCA_947589065.1 uncultured Clostridia bacterium | reverse complement strand
TATCACCGCTTTGTATGTATGGAACAATACCACTTTTACAAGAATGGCTACATTCTGGAATGAGTATGGGAGCAGGGACAGCATTTATGATTACTGGACCTGGAACAAAAGTAACAAATTTAGGAGCATTAAAAATTGTATTAGGTATTTGATAAAGTGGGTATGAAAAGTATAAAGTGCGAAGAAGATGGGCAGGGAATATCAGATGGTGGAAATGGATATACTTTTACTGCAATACAGGAACAGCAGATTATGGCTATCAATGGTGGGTAAGAACATTTGGAGAAAATAAATTATAAAATAAAAATTAAGATTTAATATAAAATGAGAATGATAAATAATTAACGAGACTAAAAATCTAATTTAATAATAAAATATAATTAATTGGAAGCTACTTTAAATCTATCAAAAGCAACAAGAGAGAGCATAGGAAGATAGATCAAAAGTAGTATAAAAAGGAATACATAACATTGCACAAAATAAAAGTTTTGTGCAAAATGGAATAGAAGTAAAACCAGAATACTTAATTCCAAGTCCTCTCTCAAACTATTGCTATGTCAAGCCTTTAGGCTCTTTTTTTATTTTATTTAGACAACAAGTTATATTATTTATTTTTTTAATCGTCTTAAAATCGATTCAGATGCGTCGCTAATTTCAACTATTTCAGCAATTCTATATAAAAAATCTCGTATTATTTTTTTATTCATATTATATATAATCATTTTATTAATTTTTTATCTAAAATCTCCAAATCTTTATATTTCAATATTTAGCCTTATTTTTGAGACAACAAACTATATTAAGAAAAAATAAAAACGGCTTAAAATCGATTCTCGTGCGTCGATTTTTTAGCCATTTTTTGACATTTTTAATAAATGCTGATTTTACAACATTTTATAGTATTTAGTTACATTAATATAAATTAGATCATATTATAAGACAGTTTATAGCCAAGTAATTTGTTTAGCTAAATATAAAAACGTCTTAAAATCGATTTTGAAGAGTCTAATTTATTAATTATATGTAAGTTTAAATTATAAAATAATATATCAATTATAAACTAAAAATTTTTTAATTTTTAAATCAGATTATTATAAAAAATTCATAATTAACAAATGTTCGTTTTTTTAAATTTTAAAACCGAACATTTTAAAAATTTAATTCTCATAAATCCAAAAATCTAAATTTCAAAATCTAAATTCAAATATTAATTTATAATTTTTAATATTAATTAATAATTATAAATTTTAAAATCTTAAAATAATTTTTTTCTGTAAAATTTTTATTTTGATTTTAGTTAGTATTTTATTTTTAAAATTTATTTTAATTTTTTTAAAATTATATTTTTTTATAGTTTCAAAAACTGCTATCCCCCTCTCTCCTACTCTCATCTTTATTATAGAAATCAAAAATTATATAACTTTTAGTTCAGGTTCTGAATTTATTGATTTTAAGCCATTTTTTATTAAATTCTTACCTAAATTTGATAAATTATCTATATTATTACTCTTACTTTGTACTTGTTCTGCTTGAGAAGCAAGGATTTGCTCATAAGTGTACTTTAATAAAGCAAGTTTTTCTTGCTTATTATCATCCGAAGAATCCGAACTATTAAGCATAAATTCAAGATTATATCCATATAGTTCAAGTGATCTTAATAGTAATTCTACTTGACCATCTAATAAGTTTAATTCTACTGAATGAATATTATTTACATCAAAATTAGCTTCATTATTTTCCATTTTTAACTCCTAACTAGCCATTTCACAAAATTGTTGTGCATTAGCCATTTTAAATTTTGAAAGTGGATGTTCAAACATTGCATTCATAACTTCTTCATCATGTAAATGTGTATATATTTCTGTTGTATCAATTTGAACATGTCCTAACAATTCTTGAATTATTTTTAAATCTATTCCTGCTTTGTATAATAATGTGGCACAAGTATGCCTCAATGTATGTACTGTATATATCTTACTATCTATTCCTGATTTGTCATAAGCTTTATCAATTGCTTGTTCAATTCCTCGCGATGAAAATTTACATTTTTTACTACTTAAGAATAAAATATCATTATCTATATTATTTTTTGGATGAATTTCTTTCCTTATTTTAAGGTATTTTTCAATTGCTTCTTTCGTAATATTATTTAGATAACCCATTCTTTCTTTATTACCTTTACCTAAAATTAAAAACTTATCATTTTCAAAATCAATATCTGATATTTTTAAATTTATTACTTCTGATATTCTTAATCCACAATTCAGAATTATATGAATTATTGCATTATCTCTAACTTCATTAACTTTTGTGCTTTCAGAATAAACCTTCAATAAGTTTTTAGACTCTTTTAATGATAAATATTTAGGTAATTGCAAAAAAGAATTCTTTTCATTTTTTATTTTCTTAAATGGTTCTTTAAATAACTTTTTTTCAATTCTATATAAATAATCAAAAAACATTTTTAAATGTTCTGTTTTTAAAATTCTGGTACTAATTTTATAATGATTTTCAGCTAGGTAAAACATAAAACTATATATATCACTATTAGTCAAAGACCTAACATCGTTTAATGTGATATTTTTTATAGAATTATATTTATTTTTGAATTTATGAACATTCATGAATTCAAAAAATTGCTTAATTGTAATGCTCATATTCTTTATATATATTTTTGATAAATTTTTTATACCAATTAAATAATCTGAAAAATTATTTAAAAAATCAGGTAAATCATTATTAAACATTTGATATTTTCTCCTTTTCTTTTTTCTCTAAAATACTTGATATTGTACAATTTTCCATAATATATCTCAGTTTCTTTGGTGAAACATGAGTATATATTTCAGTAGCTTTAAGGGATTTATGACCTAAAATTCTTCTTATTATTAAAATATCTATGTTGTTTTCGTTGTACATCATAGTTGCACTTGAATGTCTTAATGAATGAGTATGCAAGTCTTTTTTTGAATCTTCAAATGCTTTATTAATTTCATTTTCAATAATTGTTTGGACACTTCTTCTTGATATTCTTTTATTTCTAGAACTCAAAAATAATGCATTATAATCTTTAAAAGTTCTATTGAGTTTTTGTCTTATTTTTAAATATTCGCTTATAACTTCAATGCAAGCTTCATTTAAATAAATAATACGCTCACGATTTCCTTTACCATAAATTTTTATTGTTCTTTCATCCAACTTCATATCAGTTAAATTAATGCTTACTAATTCAGATAATCTTAAACCGCAATTTAAAAATAAACATATAATTGCATAATTTCTAATCTTATTTTTATCTTCAGATTTAATTGTAGTTGCAAGTAGTATTTTACTTTCTTCTAGTGTTAAATATTTAGGTAATCTTTTTTCAACTTTTGCTGTCGTAATAAATTTTGTAGGATTAATAGTTATAAGATTATTAACTTCTAAATATTCAAATAACCTTTTTATTGAAGATAATTTTTTATTTCTAGTTTTGGGACAATTATCTAATGTATATTTTAAAAATGATAAATAATCACTAATTGTATTTCTTGTAACATTATTCATATCATCTAAAGTTATACTAGCAATTTCAATTTTTTCAAATTCTTCAATGTTTATTTCATTTATTTTATCTTCCATATAAAAGGATAATTTAATATATCTAAAGAAAGTTCGAATATCATAATAGGCTTCATTTATAGTTGTATTTGCAGAAAATGTAATGTATCTTTTATATTTTAAATAGTTATTTAGAAATTCAGGGTTTTGTTTTTGATGTACAAGAAAAGACATATTTTGTTACTCCTTTTTTAATCTAACTAGAGTTTAGCATTCATTTTTTATAAAAAAAATGATGCGATTTTATCACTTTAAAAAAAATCGCATCATTATAAATTATAAAAAACTATGTTCTATCTTTTATTTTCAATTTCTTCATTATGTAATAATCTTTGAGAATAGCCTACAACAGCATCTTT
>CANPZM010000082.1 GCA_947589065.1 uncultured Clostridia bacterium | reverse complement strand
TTCCTTCTTTTGTTGGTTTCTTAACTCCGTTTATCATTACTCCAGCACTTAAGTATTTTCTAATTAGTGATACTACGTTGTTTATGCTAAACTAAAAATGATCCAAATAATAATTGAAAACTGATCCACCTAGATATATAATTTCTCTTAAAGAAATTTAAGAGAAAGGAAATGATGGAGGTTGATAAATTTGGATATAAAACAAAAAATAATAATAAGATATTTAAATGGAGATGGTCAAAGAAAAATTGCCAAAGAATTACATGTCTCTAGAAATACAATAAGAAAATATGTAAATGAATATAATTCCAAAAAGAAAGAATTAATTAAGAACAATATTTTAACAAATGTTAATGAAATAATTGATGATATTGTTGCAGAACCTACTTATGATTCTTCTAATAGGACTAGAAGAAAAATATCCGATGAATGTATAGATTTAATTAAAATGTGTTTAATTGAAAATAAGCAAAAAAGAGCTAGTGGCAAGTCTAAACAGCAAATGAAGGCTACAGATATTTATGAACTTTTAATAAAAAAAGGATATGACATTAGTTACTCTAGTGTTTCTAATATAGTTCGTTCTTTAAAAGATACTTTAAATGAAGCATATATTAAACAAGAATATTCATTGGGTAATATTTGTGAATTTGATTGGGGCGAAGTTAAATTAAATATTGATAATAAAGGGTTTAAAAAATATCAACTGGCTGTATTTACAACTGCATATGGAAACTACAGATTTGCTGTATTGTTTGAAACTCAAGACACAATAGCCTTTCAACAGTCTCATGCTTTGTTTTTTGAATATATTGGTGGAATATATAATACAATGGTCTATGATAATATGAAAGTTGCTGTCGCTAGATTTGTTGGACACAACGAAAAACAACCTACAAAAGGACTTCTTACTCTTTCTACATACTATGGTTTTAATTTTAGATTTTGCAATATACGTTCAGGTAATGAAAAAGGGCACGTTGAAAGAAGTGTTGAATATGTAAGAAGAAAAGCATTTGCTTTTAAGGATACTTTTGATTCTTTAGAAGATGCTAATAAATATTTGTTAGAAATTTGTGAAAATTTAAATAATAAACCATTGACAATTGATAAAAATATAATACCTGCAAAAACATTAAAACAAGAATTACCTTACTTACTTCCCAAAATTCCTATGCTTGATTGTGCTGATATTAGAGAATGCAGAGTAGATAAATATTCTTGTATAATGTATAAGCAAAATAGATATTCTGTTTTAGATAAATATGTTGGACAAATTGTTTTAGTTAAGGCATATGCTAATAAGATAATTGTGTTTTATGATAATACAAAAATAGCAGAACATGTTAGAACTTTTGGATTGTTTGATTGGAATATAAAATTAGAACATTACTTAAATACTCTTCATAAAAAAAGTGGTGCCTTAGAAAATAGCACTGCAATGCTAAACTTAGACACCAAAGTTAAAAATATTTACAATAAATATTTTACACTAAATCCTAAGGAATTTCTAGATGTTTATGAAATAATTTTGGAAAAAAATGTAGATACTGTGCAAAGTGCTATAGAAGAACTAGAAAAAGTTTCTCCAATTGATATTTCTGCTGAAAAAATAAAATTAATATGCAATAAGCAAAAAATAGAAGAAAATACGGATATATCAAATGATGAAATTTCTCTAGCATCTGCTAAACAATTAATACAATATAAATCATTAGTTCCAAATTCTAATGTTCAATTTATTAGACAGGAGGTGATGATTTAGATGTTAGATTATCAAAAAGAAATAAATAATTATTGCAAAATATTAAAAACCCCAGCTATTCGCAAAAATTATAAAGAACAGATTTCAGATAAAATTTCTTTTGAAGAATATCTATATAATTTGCTTAAATTAGAATATGAATCAAGAGAAGAAAATGCTAAACAAAACAAATTAAGATTAGCAAATTTTCCATATAAAAAATATATAGAAGATTTGGATATGGAAGCATTACCAGAAGATGGAAGAAAAAAGCTTAAAAATTTTTTAACATTAGAATTTATTAAAACACGGTCAAAATATAATATTAGCAGGAAATCCAGGAACAGGTAAAACACATATAGCAATAGGTTTAGGAATAAAGGCATGTTTAGCTGGTTATAGAGTTCTATTTACTTCAATTCCACATTTAATAAACCAATTAAAAGAATGTAGAAGTGAAAAAACATTAACAATATTTAATAGTAAATTTGAGAAATACGATTTAATAATTGCTGATGAATTAGGATATATTTCATTTGATAAAGAAGGCTCCGAACTGCTTTTTTCTAACTTATCATTAAGAGCAGGAAGAAAAAGTATAATAATTACAACAAATTTATCTTTTGAAAGATGGAATGAAATTTTTAAAGATCCAGTATTAACTGCAGCGATGATAGATAGATTAACCCATAAAGCATATATAGTTAATATGAATGGAAATTCATATAGATTAAAAGAAACTCAAAACATGTTAGAAAAAAATGGATAATTTTTTTATCCGAAAGTGGATCACTTTTCAATTATAGTTTGGTTCAATTTTCACTTGACAAATACAGTAATAAATTCAAAATTTGATTTACAGTCTATAAGTTATTATATAATAGATAATTAATTTAACAAGTATATGAACAAAGTTAAATATGTTGCAAATAGTGTCCACAATAAATATGGAATCTGAAGTAGTCCTGATATTTTATTTTTATTATAGAATCTTATAATCATTATAATAACTAATATTGATAATAAAACAATCCATGCAAAAGCTAATAATCTCCATTTAAATACAAAAAAGATAATAGGCCATAATAAATTAACAAATAATTGTAAATAATAAATTGAACTAATATTTGAATCTACTAAAGATTTGCTTTTTAAAATGCCATAAGAAACGCCCATTAAAACATACAAAATGCTCCATATAATAGGAAATAAAATGCTAGGTGGGGCTAAAATAGGTTTTTTTAAGTAGTTGTAATCAATAAAGCCCGAAATAATAAAACCAACTATACTGCCTAAAATAACAGGGACTAAAATGGACTTAATATACGTTTTAAAGTTCATAATTTAAACCTCCTCTTACTATTTTTTTGAAAAATATTTTAATGAAGTTAATTTTTCTATTATAATTGTATGTTATTATTTAGTTAATAATATCATAAAGAAAAAATATATTTAAATTTAGATTTGTTTATTGTAATATGAGATGATTGTTATTTTAACATGAAATGAATTATTTTATTATGCTATAGTGAGTAAAAGATTTTAAGAATAATATTGATATAAAATGACATGATTTGATATCATATATTCGAATGAAAATAAAAAATTGATAAATTTTTAAAAATTGTATTGTAAAAAGTTCAATGGTATGGTAATATAAACATAATAAAAAACAAAAAAATTAAAATTGCAAAGAGCTAAAAAACAAAAGAATTAAAGGGGGAATTTTAAAGATGAGAAATCTAAAAACAAAATACATAACTAATAAGGGAATTACACTAATTGCTTTAGTAATAACCATTGCAGTTCTTCTTATCTTATCAAGTATAACAATAGGAGCATTAACAGGTGATAATCAAATAGTGAAAAAAGCAACAACTGCAAAAGAATTAGCGGAAAAAAAACAGTTAGAAGAGCAAGTAGAAATTGCAAAACTAAGAGCAGAAGAAATACATAGAAGTCCAACATTAGATGATGTAATTCATGAAATAATAGATGAAGGTGTAATAACAAGTGAAGAACAAGTAAATAGAAAGAATGGCGATATAACAACTGATTTAGGATATGTACTAGAAGGATTATTAGCAGAATATTTTCCAGGACAACCAGATGAAAATGGAATATTCCAAGTAAATAGCACAGTAGATGGAAAAGCAGCAACAGCAAACAATCCAATAATACCAGCAGGATTTAAACCACTAAACACAGAAACATCAACATGGAAAGATGATTCGACCAAAACAGCACCAACAGAGCAAGATGTAAAAAATGGATTAGTAATACAAGACGCGGAAGGAAATGAATTTGTAT
>CANPZM010000081.1 GCA_947589065.1 uncultured Clostridia bacterium | reverse complement strand
ACTATTTTCCGTTCTTCTTCCTGTTTGTCAGATAGTACATTTTGAACTTCGTTTAGTTTCTGCCTGATGTCCATATCTTACCCCCTTAACAAATCTGCTTTGAGTTATTTGACAACATTAATCTTTGAAAACCTCCCATCTTTGTTGTAATTCTTCAATATCTATCGGTGTAGATAATCTCGGATCCGTTTTGTAACACAATTCCAATATAGCCTGAATTTTGTTTCCTACAATATAGTGATGCACTTTATCATATTGAACTTTCCCAGACTCGATTGTCTTCAAAACTGTTCCAATTTCATATGGTAGATTAACATTCATAGCTGTCCCTCCTGTTACAATAATTATTGTTATCAGTTGCTCTATATTAAACTTGCTATCCGCAAGATAATTAATTTACTTGTTTATTATATCATCAAAACTGCCTTTTTTTCAATATTTTGAAGCTATTTTCTGCACTCAGTATTGTAAAACGCAAAAAAATAAGCCGACTAAATCGACTTATATAATGTACATTTTGGAGCCATTAGGCATAAATATTAATTTTAAGCACTTTTTAAAGTTTTATTTTTGTTTTTATTTCTGTTTCAATGTCTGTTTCTTGCTTATATCAATACTTTTATTTTTTATTTCTTTTTTAGCCTTTGTTTTGTTTTCTATTTTTTCTTCTATTGCATTATTTATTGCATTAATTTTTTATTATATTATTTAACTCCACCTATCCATTTTGCAAATCCTATTTTGTAATTATTTGTTTTATCTACTTTATACTTTACTATTGCTCTATTTTTAAATACACCGAAACAATCACATTGTTCATAGGGACTTAAATATCCTATTTCTTTTGTTAAATTTAAATCCGAATATATTACTTCTTTCGTACTACCATTTTTATATTTTCTCACTTTTTCGTCACTTCCCTTTTCTTCTTTTTTAATTTTTACATTCATTTTTTTGCTATATCTTCTTTTAATTTTTCCCATTCCTTAGAATTTTTAACATAATATTTAGGACATTCTTTACCCGTAGCGTCATAATGTCTTATAATATTGTTAACATTTATTCCATATCTCTTACAAATATCTGCACATAATTCAACTAAACTATTATATGTTGCATCATTAAATTTTCCATTCCAATCTGGGTGACAATTTTCTATGCCAATACTATTTCTGTTTCTTTTATAACTTCCACTATGAAAAGCTACTTCATTTTCTGGAATACATCTAATTATTTCACCATTTAAACCTATTATATAGTGTGCAGAAGCTGACGTTTTATGAGTATTTTTTAAATTTCCAAAATAATTTCTATTGGCTAAAGCAGATGTGTTAGCATTTCCTACCCAATGAATAACTATATATTGTATTTTGTTTTGCTTTTCCCCGCTTCTACTATATTTATTTTTACTCAATAATTTATTTATTATATTCCTACTTATTTACCTCCCCCAAATTATCCTGTTCTGCTAATTCCATTGTATCTACTATTTCTTCAAATTCTTCCATAATTTTATTTCTCCTTCACTTCTGGTAATCCCGCTATACTTGTTAATAATGATAATATTCCTGCTAGTAATGAAGCACTACCTACCATCACCCAGTCAATTATTTGAACTTTTAAATTAAAAAAAATTAACTCATCAAATAATCCCTGGATACATTTAATCTATCTGCTATCTTTTTTAAATTATTAGCAGGTATAGAAATCATATCTTTTTCATATTTAGAAATTAAGCCAAAGGAAACTCCTACAACTTTTGCTAAATCTGTTTGCGTTAATTTTAATTTTTTTCTTTCTTCCCTAATTTTTTGTCCACATGTTTTAAAACGATTCATTTTTTTCACCTCTAATCTATATTAATTCAGTTCATATTTTTAAACTGTCATTATATTATCATATCACTTTTTTATTCAATACTTTTTTTAAAAAAAGTTCAACTTTTTGAATTTTTATTACATAAAATATTGATTTTTCAATAAAAATAATTTATAATAATTGCCATGAAAGGAGAATAATATGCAAGAAAATTTCAGTATGAGATTATCTCGAGCCTTAACTTTAAGGGGTATTAAACCTATAGAGTTATCTGAAAAAACTGGTTTACCAAAATCAGGTATAAGTCAATATTTAAGTGGTGCTTGTATTCCTAAAGATAAAAATGTTCGAAAAATTGCTGAGATTCTTAATATTAATCCTGATTGGTTACTTGGACATAGTGTTCAAATGGATATTATAATAGATAATAATATATCAAAGGATATTAATAATAAACGCATATTCCCTATTTTAGGTGTTGTCAAAGCAGGTTATAATTATTTAGCACGAGAAAATTGGATAGGACATATAAGTATAGATAAAGAAGTATCAGACCCAGAAAATTATTATGCTTTAAAAATATCAGGAGATAGTATGCAACCTATATTATATGAAAATGATATTGTCTTAGTTCATCAACAAAATGATGTTGAAAGTGGACAAATTGGAATTGTTTTAATCGATAATGAAGAAGCAACTGTTAAAAAAATAATAAAATATGAAGATTATATTGAATTAATTGCTTTTAATTCTTATTATCCTCCAAAAAAGCTAACACAAAAAAACAATTTTAAAATTATTGGAAAGGTTACAGAAGCTAGAATTAGTAAAATTTTTGAATAAATTTTTTTAAAGAAGGGAGATGATTTAATTGCGAAGACATAAAAAAAATACATCATTTTATGTTGCTATTTTATTAGGAATTATATTGATTATAGTTATTGGTATTTTTGTTATATATATGATTTCGAATAATAATAAAATTGATGATGAGAGTTCAAGCAAAGAAACAATTTCTGATGAAGACTATTATGATGGTAATAAATATGAAGATGTTGATATTAGTGACATTATAAATTGTTTGAAAAATGAAGGTTTAGAAAAAGCTAATGAAAAATATTACCATAAATGCGTAAAATTTACCGCTAAATTTTCTTCTTTAGCCAAGGATTTATCTTATGTTTCAGTAACTCCTCAAAATAGTAATGATTTCTTATTACTTGATACTGAATATACTAATTATGAACAAATGGAAAATGCTAAAAAACTAAAAAAAGGTGATAACGTTATTGTTCGAGCATATATAATAGAAGCTTTTGGAATGGAAGATGATGATTATACAGCTTATAAAATAGATTTACAAACTATAAATCAATAAATAAAGATAGTGTGCCGTCTCACAAACAAACACACTATCATAAGTCAAAACAAATCCTCGAAAGAATTTGTACTTTTATTTTACAATATTTGTATGAAAAATGCAACTCTTTTTCGAGGTAGAAAAGGAGTTTTATTATGGAAGAAAAAAAACAAAAAAATGGAAAACCAAAACAAGTTGGTAATGGAAATGGTAGCTTATATTTTAGTGAAAAACTACAAAAATGGATTTATCAATATGTAGAGCCTAATGGGAAAAGACAAACAATGACACAAAGGAAAAAGGAAAGTCCTACTGTTTTTAAGAAAAGGGTTATAGAAGTACAAAGTAAATTAGATAATGGTACTTATATTGAGAAAAGTAAGGATACTATATATTCATTAGCAAAAGAATTAAATGAAAGCCAATTTAAAAGAAACAAAATAAAGCCTACAACTTATAATAGGAATTTATATACATTAGAAATTATAAAAAATGGTGGAATTGCAAATGTACCTATACAGAAAATTACATTTATTCAAATACAGCATTTTATTGATAAACAACAAAAATATTCTAATTCAAACATAGATAAAATATTTCAATTTTTAAGTAGAGTATTTGAAGAAGCTTTGAAAAGAGATTATATTATAAGAAATCCTATGTTGAAAGTTGAAAAGCCAAAGTCTGAAAAAAAAGATAAAAAGGTAGAAGCTTTTACCATAGATGAGCAAAAAGTCTTTTTAGAAAAATTAGAGAATAAAACAAAGTTTAAAAATATATTTATTATAGCTTTATATAGTGGTATGCGTATAGGAGAAATTTTAGCACTAAAAAAAGAAGATATAAATTGGAAAGAAAAAACTATAACAATAAAAAGAACTTT
>CANPZM010000080.1 GCA_947589065.1 uncultured Clostridia bacterium | reverse complement strand
AATTCTTCCTGTTCTTCCATTTCCGTCATAAAAAGGGTGTATGCTTTCAAACTGATAATGTATTAAACATACTTTTATTAATGGATCGATATCATCTTCATTATTAATAAAATCTTCTAGATTTCTTAAATATTTTCTTATTTCTTGTTCATTTTGAGGTGGAGTATAAATTGTTTCGCCAGTATTTGAGTTTTTTAGTTCTGTACCTGGTAATTTTCTTATACCTGCATTATTATGTTCTATTGTTTCTTGTATCTTAACAATAGTATTGGTATTAATAAATCCATCTTTTTTTATTTGTTCAAATCCAGTCCAAATTGCGTTTCTGTAATTAACAACTTCTTTTGCATTTTCTTCTTTATAACCACTTTCAGTAAGTACTTTATAAATATCATCATGGGTAGTAACTATATTTTCTATTGCACTACTGTCTTTTGCTTCATTTATAGTTACAGCATTAATTAAAATATGCATATTAGGAATTGTGTTTGCATATCCTTTTAATTCTGCCAATGCTCTTGATGATAATGTTAGTTGTTCTAAAATTTTTTTTGTTTTTAAATCAACATTTTTATATGGTAGCATTTCTAATTTCATATTTTATACCTCCATGTATATAAAATATCATAAAAATTATACATTTTCAATAAATATATATAAAGAAATAAAAAAATTATACATATTTAAAAATTATGTATAATTTTTTTACGTTTTCATTTATTTAAAAAATCTGTATTATCAAAGTTTTGTGCAAAAAGGAGTATGACTTCAAATATATACCTATAATGCCTGCACTTCTTACTATATCTCGCTTTCAGCATCTATTATGGTTATATTTTATCTATATAACGTACTTCTTTTCTCCTAAATCTTGACTAAATCTTAATAAATATCCATTTGGGTCTTGTACTAAAAATTCTTTACATCCCATCAAAATATTGTTCTTTCTATACCAATGATCTTCCATTTCTACAAATATTTTATAATTTGCATTTTTTAGTTTTTCATATATTTCATCTATATTAGTTACATCTATTTGAAAATTAATACCTACTCCAAGTGGATATTCTAATTTCCCTGTTTCCCATTTATTATTATCTTTATCTATCTGTTGTAACATAAGTTGTACGTTTTCCAATTGCAAAAAAACAAATTTATCTTCTTTTCTATCATATACTATCTGAAATCCAATTAAATCTATATAAAAGTGTAAGCTATCTTCTAGATTAAAAACATCAAGTTCGGGTAACAGTTGATTCCACTCCATTTATTTTTCCTCTCTTTTTTAATTTTGCTATTTATATTATATACCATAAAATATTTTCAATATTTCTCTATAAAAAGGAAATTTTAATTTATAAATTTCTTCTATAATTTCTTTTACATTATATTCAACGTTAATGCTGCTAAACTTAATTTCTGCATTATTAATCTCTAATAATCCTGCTTTAGCTATATTACTATTTAAAGGACATCCTAAAGAGCCAGGATTTATATACCATTTATCATCTATTTCATTAACACAATATGAATGTGTATGTCCAAATAAGAATATATCATCATCATATTCTTTGAACAATTCTCTACTTTCTGTGGCACTTGGATTTTTAATATGTTTCTTATATATTCCATCATTTTTTTGAGGATAATGAACTACTAAAATCTTTTTACCTTCTATTTCTATATTTTCAAATAATTTTAATTCACTTAAAAATTTTATAGATTGTTCACTTAATTTATTATGATTCCATTTATGATTTTCAATTTCTTCTTTACTTAGTTCTCTCTTATTATCATGTATTCTTTTTGGCAATCCATTTAATAAATATTGTTCGTGATTTCCTTGTACAGCTATTAAAATATCTTTTCTTTTTAATAGTTCTTGTACAGTTTCTTCTGGATTAATTCCTATTCCAATTATGTCCCCACAGCATATAATTTTATCTACTTTTATTTTATCAAATTCGGTTAAAACTGCTGTTAAAGCTTGTATATTACTATGTATATCAGTTATTATTCCTATTTTCATAGTCCATCTCCATTCTTTTAAGTATGTAAATTTGTAAGCTGTTTAAAATTAAACACTTTACAATTATATAACTTATATATTAATTTCATTGAAAAAATAATCTAGTGTCTGAACTAATTTATTGCTTTCAAGTAATTTTTTTATTTCCTCTTTTTTCATCCACTTAATATCTCTTACTTCATCAGTTGTTGCTTTTTTTAGATTAACTTCACCATTGTATTCAAATAGCCATACGTCCATAATGTCATTAAATTTTTTCCCATTGACTATTTTTCTAATTTTACTATAAATCAATTTACCTTCTGATTTTTTTAAATCTATTCCTACTTCTTCTTTGGTCTCTCTTATTGCTCCTTGTAGGCTATTTTCACCTTTTAATACTGAACCGCCAACACATTCCCACATTAGCGGAAATGTAGGTCTATTTTCTGATCTTTGTGAAATTAAATATTTTCCTTGATTATTTTTTATCCATACATGGACAACTAAATGATAATAATTATTAGGTATTTCATTTCCTCTCATGCAATATTTTCCTGTTACGTTTTTATTTTCATCATATAAATCCCAAACTTCTATGAAAAACATCTCCTTTTATTTTATAATTTCTTTCAGATAATTGCATCATTTGTTTAGTATTTATAAATATATCAGTCTTTCTTTAATAATTCTTCATTTAATGAACCTGTTATCAAAATACTGCGTTCTTGTGCTTCAATAGCTTTAAATACTAGTAATAAGTACATATTATAATGTTTAATATAATTAACTAATTCTACATCATCAATTAAATCATATGATTTAATTGTATTAAGAAAATTTATACCCTTTTCTTGCAAAAGATTTTTAATTATTTCTTTAAACTGCTGTTCACTATAATCTCCATTTAAAAATTTTATATAAAAAGCTTCCCTATTTTCAACTAATTCCATAATCATTTTTTGTAAAGCTTTTTTAGTTTTTGGATTATCTAAAATAATGGAGGTCATTGCAACATATTCTAAAAATACTTTATACCATGCTTCGACTTCATCGTCTAAAAAATCATCAACTCTATTTAATACTTTAGGGAGTAAAGATTCGTCCATTTCAACTAATTTTATAGTTCTATCGAAAGAGTCTTTTAAAAGTTGTTTTAATTGTGATAAGCCAAAACCATATTTTCCAAATATTGATACGCATACATGATTTTTCATTGCTTCTTTGACATTAGCACTATTCTCTCCAATTAATAATTCACGGTTTGCAAAAGTATGACATACACCGTTTATTCCAAAATTAATTCCACATTTTTGATAATTTAAAGATGGACAAAAGTCTATTAACCATTGCCAATAAGAATTATTTTCGGCTATTTTAATTTTTTCACCTTTATCATCCCAACATCTTCCATAATTTCGCCAACAATCTTTACGATCTATTGAAACCACAAAGCAATGTGAATCATTTGGAACATAGGTGCTACTAGGCATAGCATAAGCCTCAACAATTTTTAATTCTAAAGTATCTCTAATTCTTAACGTTTTATTTGGTACAATTACTGGTTTGGGATCCATACATATTACCTCCATTTATTTATACTTATTTATAAGCCACTATTCCATAATATCTTCTTATTAATAAGATGCCTTTATCTGTTTTATGTTTTTTTATATAATTGTCTATTATTGATAAATTTAAATGTTTACTGTCGGTTATTTTGGAAAAATTTTGCAATATAGGAGTTTTAAGTAAAAGTGCAATAAAATCATTTTTTGTTTTATAGTATTCTCTTACATGTATTGGTACTAATTCAACATTTTTAAAACCTGCATCAAGAATATTTTCGTAATCAATTTGACTTAACAATATTTATAATTATTACTTATTCTTTTACGAAATCTATTAATTATTATATTTCTTATCTCCCCACCAATTTGGAAGTAAATCTTTTAAAAGTACAATTTTTTTACTTTCATAATCTGTTAATATTTCCATATTTCTATTTTCATATGATAATTGCATTAAAAATTCTCTACATGCGCCACAAGGCATACCTCCATTAACTTTTGGAGGTTCATTTCTAAATGCAATCATTCGCTTTATTTTAGTTTCTCCTGTATTAATATACATATTAAGTGCTGCAACTCTTTCAGCACATAAATTCATAACTCCACT
>CANPZM010000079.1 GCA_947589065.1 uncultured Clostridia bacterium | reverse complement strand
AATTTTCTTAAATCTTCTAATTGTTTTGGATATGTTGCTCCAACAACAGCTCCAATACTGCTATATCCATTTTCTCCAATTAATTCATTTCCCCATTTGTCTACTAATTTTGCTACTGTTTCATAAACAGTTTGTCCATTTTCTAGTTTTAAATCTTGTAATTCTCCAGAAGAAGGATTTGAAGTTTTTACTAAGATAAATAATCCTTTATTATATGTATTACAATCTGCAATAAATGGCTTTAATCCATCTGTTCCCAAATATGGATTAACTGTACAAAAATCTATATCAAAAAATGATTTTTCTTCTTTTCCAATATTTGTTTTTCCTAAATATGCATTTGAATATCCTTGAGCTGTTGAACCTATGTCTCCTCTTTTTACGTCTGCTATTACAATCATTCCTTTTTCACTTGCATATTTACATGTTTCTTTAAAAGTTTTTATTCCCACTTCTCCAAACATTTCATAAAATGCTATTTGTGGCTTTACTGCAGGAATTATATCACATACTTCATCAATTATATTTTTGTTATATTCTAGTATTCCTTCACAAATACTATTTTCGTCCTTTGTATATTTTTCTTTTATGCAATTTGGTAATATGTCATATCTAGGGTCTAATCCTAATACTGTTGGATTATTATATTCTTTTATTTTATTAATTAATTTATCTATTGCTGTCATATTTTTTCTTTTCCTTTCTTGGATTAGTAATTAATTTATTATTTTTCTTGATACACTATTTTTCCTGAAACAATAGTGTATTTTACTCTTCCTTTTAGTTTTTCTCCTATAAATGGTGAGTTTTTTGATTTAGACACTATGTCTTCTTTTGTATATATGTATTCTTGATCTTTATCAAAAATTGTTAAATCAGCAATTTTTCCTTCTGATATTTCTCCTCTATCAATTTTTAAAAGTTTTGCAGGATTGTATGACATTAATCTACACATATCTAATAAAGATAAGTATCCTTTGTCTACTAGGTTTGTAATTGTTGCAGGTAGTGCTGTTTCAAATCCTACTATTCCATTTGGAGCTTTTGCTAATCCTTGTGCTTTTTCTTCTTCTGCATGTGGTGCATGATCTGTTACAATACAATCTATTGTTCCGTCCTTTAATCCTTCAATTATTGCTTGTCTATCTTTTTCTTCACGAAGTGGTGGATTCATTTTTGCATTAACGCCTTTTTTTAATACTTCTTCAACTGTAAAGCTATAATAATGTGGACAAGTTTCACAAGTTACATTTACTCCTCTTTGTTTTGCACTTCTTATCGTTCCTACTGTTGTTTTTGTACTTATATGGCAAATATGTGTATGTAATTTATTTGTTTCAGCAATTGTAACATCTCTGGCTGCCATTATTTCTTCGGCTTCAGGTAGTACCCCTTCAACTCCTAATTGCTCAGCTATTTTTCCTGAATTTATTGCTCCACTTGATACTGACTTTTCTTCACAATGTTCTGATATGAAGCTTCCTAATTGATTAGCTTTAATCATTGCTTCTCTTATCATTCTTGCATTTTCAACTGGCATTCCATCATCTGAAAAAGCTATTGCCCCTGCTTTTAGTTGTTCTTCAAAATTAACTAATTCTTGACCTTTTTCTCCTTTTGTTACACTTGAAAATGGTAAGACATTGCATAGTCCTACTTTCTTTGCTTTTTCTATAATTTCAGACAAAACAATAGCGCTATCTGGTGTAGGTTTTGTATTTGGCATAGGACAAATTGTTGTAAAACCTCCTTTAACAGCGCTTTTGCTTCCTGTTTCTATAGTTTCTTTATGTTCTCCTCCTGGTTCTCTTAGATGGCAATGCATATCAATCATTCCAGGCATTATAAATAATCCAGTACAATCAATAATTTCATCTGTTTTTTCATCAATGTTTTTCTTTACTTTAATTATTTTTTCATCTTCAATTAGTATATCAGCTTTATCTTGAAAGTTGCTTGCATAATCAATTACTGTTCCATTTTTTAATAATAATCTCATTGTTTACTCCCTTCAAATTTATTTTTTTTATATTATCATTTAGGTATATTTTTTTCAAGATTTTTATTTTAAATTTGAAGTTTGCAAGTTGCATATAATTCATTTTATTTTTTACTTCTTGTCATAGTTTTCAATAAAAGCATTGGTACAACAATAGCTATAAATAATTCTATAAATATAACTAATATGATAAATGCTATTGATTTCTTCCAGAAGTCGCTCATAACATATTCTTCAGGGTTATCTGGATTATATTTTACAGTTGTTGTTTTTTCATTTTTTCTTCCTAAAAGATTAGGACTTCCAGTATAAGTAACGCCATCTACAGTATACTCATATTTATCTTCTGATATTTGTATTCCTACAGTTTTTATATAATTTTTTGATTGAATATCTTCTGATTTAAGTTCTTTACTATAATTGATAATAGTAAAGAATTCTATTACAAAAAATGGCATAAGCACAATTAAAATAATTGTCGTAATAACCATTTTAAGCTTTTTTACTGCTTTATTCATTGTTTTTTCATCAACTATTACATTATTATTAATATTCTTCTTATTATCCATTTGTTGTAATTTTTGTCCACAAAATTCACATCTAATATTTGTATCTGGATTTTCTTTCCCACAATTTGCACATTTCATATTATTAATACCTTTCTAATTTTTTTATATTTAATTTACTTTTTTATTATATCATTTAATTGTAAGAAATGCATTTTTTCTATTTTATTTTAATATTGACTATTAATATGTTTTTGGATATATTTATTTTAATGATATATGGAGGTAATTGTGATGAATAATTTAATGTCTTATCTTTTCAAAACAAATGCTTTTAGAGTTTGTGCTGAAAATAAGCCTTTTTGGTATACTTCTGGAAAAATTGGTCCTTATTTTGTTAATGGTCATTTTCTTTATGGTAACGAAGAAGATGCTACTGATTTACTAAAATTTATAGATTACGAATTAGAAAATGTTTCTAAAGAGCAGATTCCTCAAGATATTTTTGCTAAAGTTTTATATCAATATGAAAATAATGAAACTTATTCAGCTGTTATAAATGGATTAGTAACTTATATTAAAGAAAATATTCCATTAGATGCTTTTGACTATGTCTCTGGTGGTGAAAGACGTGATTGGTATTTTTCAAATATTGTTGCTTATTTATTAAAAAAGCCTCATATTACTATTTATAAAGACTTATCTGCTGTTGTAAGTACCTCTAACTTTTCTGAAAATAAACAAGTTGATAAATTGGAAAAAACTAATGTGCTTCATGTTGCAGACTTGCTAAACCAGGCTTCTAGCTATTTACGTGCATGGATTCCAGCAATAGAAAAATTAGGTGGAAAACTAGTTTGGAGTATTTGTGCAATTGATAGAATGCAGGGTGGTAAAGAAAAATTGGTTGAAGCTGGTGTAAAGCCATTTGCTCTTATGAATGTTGATATTTCTCTTTTTGAGCAGGCACTAGATTTAGGAATTATTAATCAAAATCAATTTGAAATGCTTAAAGGTTTTTACAAAGATCCTGATAATGTTATGAGAAAATTTCTATTAGAACATCCTGAATTTTTAGAGAATTCTCTAAATTCTGATGAAAAAACTGCTAAGAGGGCTAAACTTTGTATAGATAGTGATTTATATAATTTAAAAGCTGAAGGTAAATAATTCCTTCAGCTTTTATCTTTTAAATTCTTCTAATTTTTTAAATTCATATCCTTGTTGTTTAATTTGTTTTATGCATTCTTCTAATATGTTCATATTGTCGCGTGATGTTCCATGTAATAAAATAACTTCTCCTGGATGTGTATTGTCTAATACTTTATTTCTTCCATATTCTTCTCTTCCTTGTTTTGATTCTTCCCAATCGTCATATGCGAATGACCACATAACTGTTGTGTATTTTAAATTGTTACATAATTGTAGTGTTCTTTCACTATATTCTCCTTTTGGTGGTCTTACATATTTCATCTCATAACCGAATTTTTCATACATTGCTGTATGTAAATCCATTATTTCTTTTGTTAATTCTTCATCAGATATCTCTGGCATACTTTTATGATTTACTGTATGATTTCCTACATCATGACCTTCTTCTATCATTCGTTTAACTAGGTCTGGTTTCGTATTTAAATAGTGTGCAGTTATAAAAAAGCATGCTTTTACATCATTTTGTTTTAATGTATCTAATATTTTTTCTGTATATCCGGCTTCGTATCCCATGTCAAATGTTAGATATACGTTTTTATCATTTGCATTTCCCATAGCAATTCCATCATATTTATCAATTAATTGCTTGTTTTCTTTTCCTAGGTCTGGTTGCTGATGATTTATTCCTCTTTTTATTCCCCAGCAGATTTTTTTATTTATATCATCAGCTTTTACAAATGATGTTGTAGCTATGTAATAGCTTAATATTGAAAATATGATTGCTATAATAAGTATTATTCTCTTATTCATAAAAGCCTCCTAACTAATGATATTAGTTAAAAGGCTTTTTATTCATTATTTTTCTA
>CANPZM010000078.1 GCA_947589065.1 uncultured Clostridia bacterium | reverse complement strand
TTAATTCCTGGTTCTCCTTATACACCAGTAATTCAGTCTTATTGTTTGTATTTTTCTTGCTTTCAATATAATCAGAAACTTTCTTATATGCTTCTACTGTATAGAATTTTGCTCTTACGTTTCTGTCTATTCTTTTTTCCATACAGTATTCTCCAGTTTCAAGCCCCAAGTCTTTCATAACTTTATGGAATGACCCTTCTGGAATACCTAGATTCAGAAAGTCTTTTCTTTGGTATATATATTCTTCTTCAGATTTATCAAATATGTTTATATTTTTATCACTCATAAAAAACCTCCTAGCGACTGCAATAAAATATATTAGTATAATATGTATTATACAAAAATATCATACTAATATTATACTAATAATTTAAAAGATATGCAATAAATTGATTGAAATATTGTCGATTTTATAATATAATATTACCATAGCCCTAACTATGATTAGGGGGGAAGGCACAACTTCCCACAAACAACTGAAAATTCGGTGGTAGAGAAGGGATAGATTATATATTTATCCTCAGGGACTCCGTTGTCGGTTCAGAGACCTAAAAATTGTGCAAATAGAATATTCTATGAAGGAAACTAGATCACAGAAACGGTCTAGTTTTTCATTTATAGTAATAAATTTAAAAAATTGACATATAATAAGAATGATGTTATAATAACATTAGCTTAAGCAAAAGTAGATTACAAATAATGTATATAAAAGAGACTAAGAATTGCCGTCTTAGTCTCTTTTTTTGCCGTACTAGTCTTTGTTATCACAAAAATTCTCCAGAGGCAAGCATTCCAGCGGAGCTAGAATGAGCGTAGCGAATGTGAAAAAGACCACAAAGGCGCACCATATACGCGATAGCGATGTACTAGAAAAGTAGGTTGCTGGTCGCGGAAGGAAATTAAAGCCTATGCAAGAATATATGAACGTGCTTTAATTGACAGGGGTCGAGGGGATACCCCTCGCGAAAAATCTGTTGGACATAAATGCGTAGCATTTTGTACACAGATTACATTTTTCGCTACTTTACAAAAGTAGCAAAACATGTTAATATAATACTGAATAAAAAGGAGATGATATTATGTTTTTGAGGAGGACGAATTTACACAACATCAGAGGAAGGATTGACTATATAAGCAATCCTGACCGACAGGAAAAAATATTAGCATACACGCAAACCTTTGAAAAAGACGACGTTAGTCGTCTTGTAAAGGAAGCTTCAGAGCAATACAACAAATATAATAGAAAAGAGGATACAAAGAAAATAGAAGGAATGGAATTAATCTTTCCATTAAGGCATGATTTTTTAAAGTCTGTAACAGCAGAGGAATTGGCAGATAGGATAGTAAAGGATTTTAAAAACAAGTATGGTGTAGAATGTTGTGTAGCTATTCATTCTGCTAGTAAAGGCAAAAATATTAATTGTCATTTAGTATTTTTTGATAGATACAAATTAGAAGAAAAAGAAATAACAAAAGCAAGTAGAAATTTTTATTATGATAAAGATTGGAAAAGAACCAATAAAGCAAATGCTGTACACATCATAAAAAAAGGAGATGTTATTAGTGAAAGGTTATTTAGCAACAAAGACCCAAAATTCTATACAAGAGAATTTTTAAAAGAAGTAAAAAACTATTTTGCAGAAAATTTACTTTTTACAAATTTCGACAAAAGTCGCCATTTTGCCACAAAACACATCGGAAAACATAACCCTAAAAAGAAGTATATCGAAGAATATAACAATGTTGTAATGGATATAAATAATTATTTCGACGAACTAGAAAAATTAACCACCCCAGAGATTAGAAACAACAACACACCAAAAAAACTTTTTCTAAACTACTTGAAATATAGAAATGTAGAAAAATTATCAATCGATGAATTACAGGACAAATTTTATGACTTTCAGAAAGTTGTCGAAGAAAGTTTATTAGAAACTCAAAAAGAAACATCAGATGAAACAAATGAAGAACAGGAGGAAGAATAGTATCTTTATTCTCACGAGAATCGATTTTAAGACTATTTTTATATAAAATAAAACAAACTATATACCCCAAAAATAAAAAAATTGACATTTGCCGAATTATGAATTATAATGTCAGCAGAATTTAAAAAAACAAAAAGAAAATAAAAAAAGCCTTGCTGTTGCAGAGCAAGACTTATGTTTCGGACTTATATTATTAAGCCTTCAAAATAAGTCCTACTGTACAAATTATACAGTAAAAAGAAATTTAAGTCAAGACCGTTATAATAAAGATTTTGGTCGCTCACAGTTTAAGGTGGGCGATTTTTTGTTTTCTTCGTAAAATACGAAGGAGGAATTAAAAAAATGGACGATCAAGAAAAAGAACAAAAAAAGAAAGAAACTCGTGCAAGATTACGCCTTACGACAGGAGAATACTTGTTACCTGAGGAGCAAGAAGAAAAGGAAAAATTAAACAAATATCAAATTAAAGCAACAACAAAAATAACTAGTACAGTGGATAATAAAACTGGAGAAATATTATCCACAGAAACAACGTACAATTCTGAAAAAAAGAGGGTTAAAGGAACTTTCTATATTGGAAGTCCTGAACAACTTTCAAGGCTTTGCTCTTTTAATAAAAAAAATAGAGCAATTAGCAAAATGCTTACATATATCATAGATACAGTGAATTGGAATAATGAATTTTCTTTTGATAAATCTTTTATAGAAAGTTACAATGGAGCAAAAACGAGATTTTATCAGGACAGGAAATATTTACTAGAAAACGAATTTATATTTCCAAAACCAGACAAAAAGAATATATATACACTAAACGTGGATTTATTTTCAAGAGGTAATGCTTATGTAACAAGTCAGTTATATAAAGAACAATTTGGAGAAGAATTAAATCCAAATAGTAAATTAGAGGTAGCAAAAATTGAAAAAAGCTTATCAAAATTAGAAAAAGAAGATCTAAAAAGATTATCAGAAAAAATAAATAAACTATTATAAAAAAAATAGTACAGTAAAATGTATATAAAAGAGACAGCAAAGTGTATGTAGTTAAAATCCAGCAAACAGTATTCATATCAACAAAAACTGACATTTTTAACTTTTTTATTTCTATATCTATTTTATAATAACATTAGTGGGGGATTTTCCCCCACTTTTTATTTTTTCTTTTTAAATAATTTTTTCGTTGCCCCCTTTTTATCTATTAAAACACGTTTCTTTTTTCTTTGCTTGTCAGAGTGTCGTTCCGCGACTGCAAAACCTACAGTTCTAGTGTCTTGCTATCGCTTATGTGGTAGGCTATAGGGTCTTATCATATAGGGGGAGTATCCCCCTCCTAGAGCTTCGCTCTACCCCCCTATTAGTATTGTGCCAAAAATAAGAAAATTTTCAATTTTGCGAAACTTTTCGTCGACTTGTGAAGTAATATATATGGGGTATTATACTCTTTTTTCAATTTTATGTTCTTTAGCAAATCTTTCTGCTCTATATTTCCCTATTAGTAATATATGTTCTTTCCATTCTTCAAACTCGCCTGGTTTTAATGTATTTGCCGTATTCAAAAAAGCTTCTAATTGGTATCTATGGAAACATAGAAAATCTTCCATATTATCATTTCTCTTTTTATATAAATTATCTTCTATATCTTTAGTCCAGGTTTTATTTAATTCTTTTTTCTCCTGGAGATAAAATTCTCCTAGAGAAGAATTAATATAAAATCCAGGATTTATTTTCTTATATGTTTCTTTCTTGTTTTTTTCGTTAATTATTATAATTTCGTTTTCTGTTTCTATTATTTTTTTATACTTAATTTTTACCTCTATTTCTTTGCTGTTAGAGTATTTTGAATCAGACTTAAAAGTAATTTTTATTATATTTTTAAGTTGATTTATATTAGCTTCAGCTGGAACTGAAAAATAAAAAATATTGAAAGATATATTCATTTTACATCTCCATTTCTTTTCTTATAATTTCTTTTTTTAAGTCTCCGAGAAAATTCATTATTTTATTTTCTTCCTCTGAAGACCAATTACCATCTTTTCTTAAATTGTTATCTTCTAAGAATTTATCTATTTTCTTTTTCTCATATTTTTTAATACTAGGATTTATACCTTCAAATTTATTATAGTTTCTACACTCTGTAGGATCATAACTCCAGTTAAGACCTGTTCCAAACTTATAATTAACGCACTTATCTTTTAAACTACATTCTTCATTAGTACATTTATTCTCCATAATTTTTACATTTTTCATACACAACAACTCCTTTTTCCATTATTTCTTTATACAATTTTTCGCTTTTATCAACTTGAAAGTTAGTCCACAAATCGTAAAGAAAATCAAAGTATTTATTCCTAAACACATTTATCTCTTTAGTAAGTTCAATATATATATCTACATCACTATTTATAGTACATCTCTCGGTTACACTAGATCCGAATATAATAATTTTTTTAACGTATTCATTATCTTTTAAAAAATCAACTATTTCTGCTACTTTTTTTTGCTGAATTGGATAAATTAGTTCGCAGTTTTTAAAAGTATTTTTTACAATCACTTTCCATTTCATTACATTTCACCTCCAATTATTTATTCCATAATCTTGCCCACCAGCCTCTATTCTTAAGCCTGTTAATTTCTTTTTCATTTTTTTCTAGTTCTTGCGTTGCATTCTTCCAATTTTCTTTTAACATGTCAATTTCTCTGTCTTTTTCAGCTTTTAATTCACCAAGTTCTTTTGATTTCTCAATTTCTTGTATCTCTATTTTTGCTTTATATCCGTCTATCTCTCTTTCCAGATCCTTCTTACTTAACTCTAGTTCTGTAACTTGTTTCGTATATTTGCTTTCCATCATAGCTACTGCATTTTGTAGCTGTTGCACTTGCGTTTTTAATTCCTGGTTCTCCTTATACACCAGTAATTCAGTCTTATTGTTTGTATTTTTCTTGCTTTCAATATAATCAGAA
>CANPZM010000077.1 GCA_947589065.1 uncultured Clostridia bacterium | reverse complement strand
TTTGGATTTAGATGTGGATTTTTAGGATTACTACATTTGGAGATAATAATAGAAAGACTAGAAAGAGAATTTGATTTAGGATTAATAACAACTGCTCCATCAGTTATTTATAAAGTTCATAAAACAAATGGAGAGGTAATGGAATTATATAATCCAACAGATTTGCCAAAAACTCAAGAAATAAAATATATAGAAGAGCCTATAATGAAAGTTGAAATAATGACTCCAAAAGAATTTGTTGGAAATGTAATGGATATATGTCAAAAAAGAAGAGGAACATATATTGATATGAAATATTTAGACAGCAACAGAGTTACATTAGAGTATGAAATGCCTTTAAATGAAATAATATATGATTTTTTTGATTCACTAAAATCTAAAACAAAAGGATATGCATCAGTAGATTATGAATTTAAAGATTATGCACAATCAGACTTAGTAAAATTAGATATACATATTAATAATGAGGCTGTTGATGCACTTTCATTTATAGTTCACAAAGACTCAGCATATAATAGAGGAAGAAAAATGGCAGAAAAATTGAAGACAGTAATTCCAAGGCAATTATTTGAAATTCCAATACAAGCAGTTGTGAGTGGAAAAATTATAGCAAGAGAAACATTATCAGCAATGAGAAAAGACGTACTAGCAAAATGCTATGGAGGAGACATTACAAGAAAGAAAAAATTGCTTGAAAAGCAAAAAAAGGGTAAGAAAAAAATGAGACAGATTGGTAATGTTGAAGTACCACAAGAAGCATTTTTAGCTGTATTAAAATTAGATGATGAAGAATAATAAGGAGAAATTATTTGGAAAATCTATTAGAAAAAATAAATTATTATAATAATATAATTATAAAAAAAGGAATAGAAAAAGAAAAAACATTTGAAGTAATAAAAGGAAAATTACCAATTATTATTTCAGCACCACATTGTGTACAGCAAACAAGAAACAATATGATAAAAAATGAAGAAGGAGAAACAGGGGCAATAGCTCAAATAGTTTCAGAAAAAACGAATTGTTATGCAATTTTTAAAACATATAACAATAATGATGATGCAAATTTTGATATAGAAAATAATCCATATAAAGAAGCATTAATAAAATTGACCAAAGACAATAAAATAAAACTTTTAATTGACTTACATGGAGCAGAATATAGTCATGACTTTGATATAGATATTGGAACTGATGAAGGAAAAAATATACAACAAAACCAAATATTGATACAAGAAATGAAGCAAAGTTTTATAGATAACGGAATAAAGAATGTTAAGATAGATGATACTTTTAAAGCAACTTCAATGCATACTATATGTAAATTCATATCTTCACAAACACAGATACCATGTATTCAATTAGAAATTAATGGTAAATATAGATATATAAAAAATTTAGATGGAACAGAAAAATTTATTAATGGGTTGATTGATTTTATAAATAAAATTAAAGAAAAAATATAATTATAGAAATGAGATTATAATTTAGAAAGGAATGAAGTAAAAGTGCAAGATAAAGAACTTTACGAAGATCAAATTGAAGGAAGAAATGCAGTAATTGAATTATTAGAATCAGACAGAGATATTAACAAGATATTTGTGCAAAGTGGGGAAAAACATGGTTCAATAAATAAAATAATTGCAATTGCAAAACAAAATAAAATTGTAGTTACAGAAGTGGAAAAATCAAAATTAGATTATATGTCTAAAACTAATAACCATCAAGGAGTTATTGCTGTAATACCACCATTTAATTATTGTGAAGTTGAAGATATAATAGAATTTGCAAAAATAAAACAAGAAGATTGTTTTATTTTGATTTTAGATGGAATAGAAGATCCACATAATTTAGGCTCAATAATAAGAACAGCAGAAACGGCCGGAGTTCATGGAATAATAATTCCAAAAAGAAGAACTGTAACTGTAAATAGCACAGTTGTAAAAACTTCAGCTGGTGCAGCATTACATATGAAAATAGCAAGAGTAAATAATATAACAGAAACAATAAAAAAACTAAAAAAAGAAGGTATATGGATTATCGGAACTGATGGAGAAGCTAAAACATTATACTATAATCAAGACTTAAAAGGAGACATTGCAATTGTAATAGGTAGTGAAGGGTATGGAATGAGTAGGTTAGTAAAAGAAAATACTGACTTGCTTGTAAAAATTCCTATGAAAGGAAAAATAACATCATTAAATGCATCTGTATCAGCTGGAATTATAATGTATGAAGCAGTAAAACAAAGAAATAAGTAAAAATGTTGAAAAAAGTTATAAATTTAAATATAATATAAATATATTTTTAGAAAAAATAAAAGGAGAAATGAATTATGTATTGTAGTAAATGTGGTAAAGAAATTCCAGAAGGCAAAAATGTATGTGAAAATTGTGGAGCAAAATGCAACAATGTAGAAAATATTCCACCAGAATACAAACCTATATCAATGTGGGGATACTTTGGATATCAAATACTATTTGCAATTCCAATTTTAGGATGGATTTTATTATTAATTTTTGCACTTGGTGGAGCTAGAAACAAAAATGTTAGAAATTTTGCTGCTTCATATTTTTGCGTATTTATAATATTTATAATTATAATAGCAATATGTGCATCTATGGGAGTGGGAGTTTCATTTTTCGAAGCATTAAAGTCTATGTAATATAGAAAAATAATTATTATGTCTTTATATTCTTCGTACATAAAGATATTTATAAATACCATATACTGACAAAATATTTTTATATAACACTTGAAAATAAAAAATTCAAATGATACAATGACCACAGTAGAAAAACTGTGTTAAAGAAACAGATTAAAAAAAAAAAACGCTTTTTAATCTGTTTTTTATTTTTTTAAAGAAAACAATATAAAAAATAAATATATTTATCAAAAGCAAGTATTATAAGGCAAACAAGCAAAAAAAAAATAATAATAAGTTCAAAGAAGAAACGAGCAGTACAAGGAAAAAGCTGAATTTAAACACCGGAATGTATGCAGATACATGAGGATTTTAAATTTAGAAATTACAAAGCAAAAAATTATAATAAGGAAGATTTATCAAAAGCAAGTATTACAAGGCAAACAAGCAAAAAAAGTAAAAATAATAAGTTCAAAGAAGAAACGAGCAGTACAAGGAAAAAGCTAAATTTAAATACCGGAGTGTATGCAGATACATGAGGATTTTAAATTTAGATTTTGACGCAGTAATGCGAAGTTTATTGTTTGAACACGAAGGAGGAAGAAATGAAATACATATTCATCACCGGCGGCGTCGTATCGGGATTAGGAAAAGGAATAACAGCAGCATCGCTAGGAAGACTATTAAAAAATAGAGGATACAAAGTAACGATACAAAAATTCGATCCATATTTAAATGTCGATCCGGGAACAATGAATCCATATGAACATGGAGAAGTATTTGTAACAAAAGATGGCGCAGAAACAGATTTAGACCTTGGACATTATGAAAGATTTATAGATGAAAACTTGAGCAAAAACTCTAGTATATCAATGGGACAGATATATTCTAGTGTAATTGAAAAAGAGAGAAAAGGAAATTATCTTGGAAAAACAATACAAGTAATACCACATATAACAAATGAGATAAAAGAAAAAATATATTCATTTGAAGATACAGATATTGATATTGTTATAACTGAATTAGGTGGAACTGTTGGAGATATGGAGGGACTAGCACTAATTGAAGCCATTAGACAGGTTGGATTAGAAAAGGATATAGATGATGTATGCTATATACATGTAACATTACTTCCTTATATATCTGGTTCAAAAGAAATAAAATCAAAACCAACTCAACATTCAGTTAAAGAATTACAATCATTTGGAATTAAACCAGACATATTAGTAGCAAGAGCTGATGATCACATACCTGAAGAAATGAAAAAGAAAATTGCTCTATTTTGCAATGTTAGACCAGAAAATGTTATTGAAAATTTAACGGCAGAAACATTATATGAAGTTCCATTATTATTAGAAAAAAATGGTTTAGCCAAAGCGGTATGTAAAAAATTAAAATTAGAAAAACAAGAAGAAAATAACGGAGAATGGATAAAACTAACTAAAAAGATAAAGAACTGCAAAGAAGAAGTTAAGATAGCAATTGTTGGAAAATATGTAAGACTTGAAGATTCATATTTGTCAGTAGCAGAAAGTCTTAGACATGGAGGATTCGCAAATTCTGTTAAAGTAAAGATTGGATATGTAGATTCAGAAAAAATTACAGAGAAAAATGTAAAAGAAATATTAGGAGAATATCAAGGAATACTAGTACCTGGAGGATTTGGAAATAGAGGAATAGATGGTAAAATAATTGCAATAAAATATGCTAGAGAAAATAAGATACCATTTTTAGGAATCTGCCTTGGAATGCAAATGGCTGTAGTAGAATTCGCAAGAAATGTATTAGGAATAAAAGATGCACATTCTGCAGAATTAGAAAAATCTACAAAAAATCCAGTAATACATATAATGGAAGAACAAAAGAGTGTAACTAAAAAAGGTGGAACAATGAGACTTGGAGAATATCCTTGTGTATTAAAAAAAGGAACATTAGCACATAAATTGTACAATAAAGATGAAATATCAGAAAGACATAGACATAGGTTCGAATATAATAATAGTTATAAAAAACAATTAGAAGAAAAAGGATTAATTTGTTCTGGAACATCACCTGATGGAAATCTTGTAGAAATAGTAGAATATAAAGATCATCCATTTTTTATAGCAGGACAATTTCACCCAGAATTTCAATCAAGACCAGATAGACCAGCTCCTTTATTTGTAGGACTAATAAAGGCAGCTAAACAAATAAAATAGTTGAAAAAAATTTCTAGTAAAAGTATAATCAATATATATTAAATTATTTTTAAAGTGAAAATAATTTAAAACAATCATATTTTGATTATTTTAAAAATATATTTGTACTTTAAAAGGAATGAGGTTAAATATGAAGAAAAAATTTGCTGATTTTTCAGAAGAAAAAAATATAATTGTTAAAAACTATCAGAGAATTGATATAAACGATAAGTGCTGTGCAGTTGCTTGTTTAGAAGATATTGAAAATATAAAAGATAAAGTTAGTGTAAATATTAATGGAGAAGCAAGAACTATTATTGATATTGGATATAGAATAATAACATTATACCCACAAGATGAAAATTTTGTAATTCAAGCAATATACAATAATAAATTAGAGTTTGTAGGTTTTTATTTTGACATTGCTTGCAAAACTAAATACACAGCAAAAGTACCATTTATAGAAGATTTATATTTAGATATATTTATTTCTGATAAAGATGAGATTGTTTTTATAGATGAAGATGTACTTGATAATGCTTTTAAGTCAAAGAAATTAAAACAAAATGATTATGATTTAGCAAAAAGAACTGCTGACAAAATTGTTCATAAATTTCATAGTGAAGAGCAAATAAAAAAATTAGAAGAAACATGTAAAATGTACATGGAAAAAGTTTTAAATATATAGAACTTAACTGAAAATGGTTGGCCATTGGCTTGTCAAGGAAACAACAACAGGAAGAGAAAAAATGTCAATAACAGAAACTGCTGATGATGAAGAGAAATGTCAATGGGACAGGGAATTTGACACTCAACGCAACGTGTCAAATTATTCGTCCCATTGACATTTTTCCGCTTAATTAACCGCCTAATTAATCAACTATTGATAAATTCTTTAAAAAGGTATATAATTTTTAAGCATAAAAATAGAAAACTTACTTGCATACGGTAGAAAGGAATTTAGAATATGAGAGAAAATGAATATAGAACACATAATTGTAATGAGTTGAGAATAACAGATGTTGGAAAACAAGTACGTTTAGC
>CANPZM010000076.1 GCA_947589065.1 uncultured Clostridia bacterium | reverse complement strand
ACTGTTTATGATGTTAATAAAGATAAGGATGTACTTGTGACTCATACAGAATACAATAAAATAAAATCTAAATATGTGATTATTGCATCACATTATCCTTTTGTAAATAAATTAGGATATTACTTTTTAAAGATGTATCAATCTACGTCTTATGTTATAGCAGTGGATACAGGAGAAAAGAATTTTGATGGAATGTATATAAACACTAAAGAACCTATATTTTCATATAGATTTGCTAATTATAATGGAAAAAAGATATTATTGGTTGGCGGAGCAGATCATAAGACTGGCGTTAAAATAAGTTTATCAGATTCATATTTAATTTTAGAAGATGAGATAAAAAAATATTATCCAAAGTGCAAAATTTTATATAGATGGAATACAGAAGATTGTATTAGCTTAGATAAAATACCGTATATTGGTGAGTTTTCAAGTTTTATGAACAATGTATTTGTTGGAACTGGATTTAATAAATGGGGAATGACTTCTTCAAATGTTGCTGCAAATATTATAACTGACAAAATATTGAACAAAGAAAACAAATATGAGGGGGTTTTTAAATCTACGAGATTGCATCCTTTAAAAAATAGCAGTGAATTTGGAAATATGATTAAAGAAAGTACAAATTCTTTAGTAATAAATAAATTTAAAATTAAATCTAAGGATATTGAAAATATAAAAAATGATGAAGGAATGGTTATTGAATATGGCGGGGAGAAGCTAGGGGTTTATAAAGATGTTAAGGGAAAAGCATTTATTGTTAGGCCAATTTGTACACATTTGGGGTGTTTATTATCTTGGAATAATATTGATAAAACATGGGATTGTCCATGTCATGGTTCGAGATATGATTTTATGGGAAAAAATTTATATGATCCGGCTATAAAAGATTTAGACAGAGTTGATTTCGAAATTGATTATGAAACTGTAGAGGAGTAGTTAATAATATTTGGCTATTATAAGCTTTTATAATTAAAAGAAATAACTTTAAAGTTACTTCTTTTAATTACATATTATCTATTATATATTTTTTACTTCTTTTTTTTCTCCTGATGCAATCATTTCATCGATTAGCTTTGCAATTACTTTTCTTTCATCATATGGGTATTTTACGTGATTTCTTTCTAAATATAAATCATGTCCTAAGCCAGGAATTACAATAATATCTTCTGGTGTAGCAACTTCTATTGCATGCTTAATTCCTTCTGTTCTATCGACTATAATTGTATATTTACCTCCAGATTTTTTTACTCCAACTTCAATATCCTGAAGAATTTTTAATGGATCTTCTGTACGTACTTGGTCTGACATTAAAATTGTGTAATCAGCAAGTCTTCCAGATATTTCTCCCATTATTGGACGTTTTTTACTGTCTCTATCACCACCAACACCCCAAGCACAAATCAATCTTCCTTTACAATAAGTTTTAACTGATTCTAATATACTTTCTAGACTTGATGGGGTATGTGCATAGTCAATAAGAATAGTTAGTCCTAGTTTATTTGGAACTAGTTCGTTTCTACCTAGAACTCTTAAATCTTTTAAAGCACTACGCATTTCATCTGGGGTTACTCCAAATTCGTGTGCTACACTAATTGCACCTAAAGAATTATATACACTAAATTTGCCTGGAATTGGCACTTCAAAATTTTCATTTTTTCCATCCATATGAACTGTAAAATCTATTACAGATGGGGTAATTTTTAATGTATTTTTATCTGCTACAATATCAGCATCATTTTCAATACCGAAAGTTTTAAATTTGCATTTTTTATTTCTATCTTTTATTGTTATAACAGTATTGTCGTCAGCATTAATAAAGCCAATGTTGCACATGTCAAATAATTTACATTTGCAATCAAAATATTCTTCCATATCAGCATGTTCATTTTTACTTATATGGTCTTCTGTTAAGTTAGTAAATACTCCAACATCAAAGTCGCATCCTGTGACTCTTTCTAATTTTAATGCTTGTGATGAAACTTCGATTATGGCAACATCTACATGTTCTTCTGCCATTTTTGCAAAATGTTTTTGGATTTCTATACTTTCTGGTGTAGTTCTATCAGTATCTTCAATTTTTTCGTTTCCTATATATACAGCAATACTTCCAATTAATCCAACTTTTAAACCATGAGCTTCTAATAATGATTTTATCATAAAAGTTGTTGTTGTTTTTCCTTTTGTACCAGTGACACCAATTAATTTAAATTTTTTTGAAGGGTTGTCATATAAATTACAACTTATTATTGCAAGAGCTTTTCTAGTATTATTTACCTTTATATATGTAATTGTGTTAGGCAACTTTGATATGTCTGTATCATTCTCAACTATTGCTGCAATTGCACCATTTTCAATTGCTGAATCTAGATAATCAATTCCTTTTTGCAAATAGCCATTAATTGCAACAAATAATCCACCTTCTTTAATTTTTCTTGAGTCTGAATGTATATTTGTTATATCTAAATTTAGATCATTAACACTTTCTTGTATTTCAAGACCCTCTAATAGTTTCTTTAAATTCATAGATAATCCCTCCTATTCCAAGATTACTATGCGCATATTATATACCCTAGAATTATTTTTGTACATTAATTTTGCATAATTTGTCAAAATATAGTATAATAGATAAGTGCGAGGATTATATTAATGAAAATATATGATTGGAAACAAACTATAAATAAAGATGAATTGAATAATGTTGTAAATGCCTTATATAATTCTAATATTATTGTATTTCCAACGGAAACTGTTTATGGAATTGGATGTGATGCATTTAATGATGAAGCAGTAAAAAAAATTTTTGAAGCAAAAGGACGACCATCTGATAATCCTTTGATTGTACATGTTTCTAATATTAGTATGTTAAAAAGGTGTATTAAGAATATTTCAAGTATAGAAGAAAAATTGATTGACTCTTTTATGCCAGGACCATTTACTTTAATATTGCAAAAAAGTGAAATCATTCCTCATAGTGTTACTGCTGGATTGGATACTGTTGCAATAAGAATGCCTAACAATAATATTGCAAAAGAAATAATTGAAAGTTTTGGAAAACCAATTGCAGCACCAAGTGCTAATATATCTGGTAGACCGAGTGGAACGAGAATTGCTGATATTAAGGAAGAATTAGGTGATAAAGTGTATGCTTTGATAGATGGTGGCAATACTAAGATAGGATTAGAATCTACTGTTGTTAAAGTAATAAATAATATACCTGTTATATTGCGCCCTGGAGCTGTTACACCAGAGGATATAAAAAATGTTGTAGGAAGAGTTGAATTAGACAAACATATATTAGCTGAAGTATCGACTAATGAAGTTGTTGAAAGTCCTGGAATGAAGCATAAGCATTATTCTCCAGAAACGAAATGTATATTAATTAATATAGAAAATGAAAGAAAAAAAATAGAAAAAATAAATTCAATGCTAAAAGATAATGTTGCATTTGTTGGGTTTGAGAAAAACAGAAAAAAAATAAATTCAAATAATTTCTATAGTATGGGAGAAACAGTAGAAGATGCATCACAGAATATTTTTTCATTACTTAGAAAAATTGATAAATTAGATTATGATTTGATTATAATAGAAGGAGTGAAAGCACAAGGTTTGGGTATTGCCCTAATGAATAGATTAATAAGGACTTGTGCATATAATGTAATAGAGAATTAATAAAGATATTGTATAATTTTGTAAAATATGTTATAATAAGATAGATTTTTAGTGTATGGGAGAAGAATATGGAAAATATAAGCGTAATCATACCCGCTTTTAATGAAGAAATGAATATAGCTAATGCAATTAGAATTGCGAAAAAAAGCAGTAGAGTTAATGATGTTATAGTAATAGATAACTTGTCTACAGATAAAACAGCTGAAATAGCTAAAGAAAATGGGGCTAGAGTGGAATATTGTCCAAATAAAGGAAAAGGAAATGCTATGCATGATGGTATAGGATTTGCTAAAAATGATATAATTGTATTTTTAGATGCTGATGTCAAATATGATAATGAAGATGTAGTTGATTGCTTAGCTAATCCGATAATAAATGGACAAGCAGATTTTGTAAAATCAACTTTTGATAGAATTACTGGTGGAGTGGTTACAGAAGTAGCTGTAAAGCCATTATTAAATTTGTTATTTCCTGATATGTATAAATTTTCAGAACCAATAAGCGGAATGATTGCATCAAAAAAGAATATACTTGAAAAATTAGAATTTGAAAAGGATTATGGCGTTGATATTGGAATTTTAATAGATGTTATAAGTAGTAATTATAATGTTTGTGAAGTCAATATTGGAAAAATTGAAAATATGTCTCATAGATGCAAAAATAATACTACAATGGCAAAAATGTCAACTGAAATTAGTAGAGTAATTTTAAAAAAAGCTAAATATTTGAAGTAATATTAAAAGGATTTTTTATAATGAATATTTATGTGATAAGACATGGACAGACAGATTATAATGTAAGAAATGTGTATCAAGGACAATCTGATATACCATTGAATAACGTAGGAATGGAACAGGCAAAACAAGTAGCAGAGAAATTTAAAAATTTAAAAGTGGATGTAATATTGGTATCACCATTATTAAGAGCTAAACAAACAGCTTCTTATGTAAGTAAAATAACGGGGATACCAATTGTAATTGAGAAAGGACTTATAGAAAGAAGCTTTGGAGATATGGAAGGACATCATAATAGGGAAGATTGCAATATTTCTATGTTATTAGATTATGATAAAAATTATGATATATATGATGTTGAACCCATACAAGATTTATTTAAAAGGGTTCATATTTGTATGAATAAAATTATTGAAAATTATAAGAACAAAGATAATATTGTATTAGTAACTCATGCTGGAGTTGCTCAAGCAATTGAATGCTATTTTAATGGATTACCTGAAAATAAAGATATTAATGCATTATCATTAAAGAATGGCGAAGTTAGAAAGTATAGTGTATGTGATAAGGAGAATTAACTTCTATGAAAAGATTTAGTATAGTTATGGCTGCTTATAATTCTGAAAAGGAAATTGAAAAAAGTATAAATTCTGTGCTTATGCAAACTTTTAAAAATTATGAATTTATAGTAGTTAATGATGCTTCAACTGATAATACTGGTGATGTGATTAAAAAATTCCATGAAATAAAATTAATAAATCATGAGGAAAATAAAAAGGCAGGAGGGGCACGTAATACTGGAATTGAAAATGCTAATGGAGAGTATATTATATTTCTAGATTCTGATGATATTTTAGCTGATAAATATGTTTTAGAAAAAATTGATAAAGTAATTTCAGGAGATACACCTGATATTGTGTATTTAGGATTTAAATCAATAGGAACGCGTATACAAGGTGATTTTATTCCAAATGAGCATAATTCAATAAAAGAAAATAGAATGTTAGAGTGGAAATACGAAAACGTTTGGGATGTTTGTTGGAGAAGGGATTTCTTAAATAAGAATAAAATTAGATTTGTTGAAAAGAAGTACTATGAAGATTTTGTTTTCTATTATCAAGGATTATTAAAATCTGAGAGCTATAAATATACAGATTTTATTTCTTTCATATATACGTGTGATAGGCCAGATAGTATGACAACTTATTTAGATAGTAGAAAACTTAAAGATTTATATTTTAATATTAATAGATTAGTAGAAGTTTATGATGAGGCAGATGATAAGTATAAAGAATATGTAAAAAAGGCAATAAAAAGAAATAATGATTATGCTGGAAGAGTAATAGAAACAATGAAGTAGAATTGTTAAAATTCTACTTCATTTTAATTTTAGAGTTAACCCCCAGCTATGCTGGGGGACTCGGAAAACTTATAGTTTTGCACAGAGTAACAAAAATCCC
>CANPZM010000075.1 GCA_947589065.1 uncultured Clostridia bacterium | reverse complement strand
ATTAATACTAAAGGGTATAAATATAAAGAAGTTAAGTTTATGAGTATTCAAAGGGTAGATTGGTGGAAGAAAGGAACCTCTTTTTTAATATCTAAATTTACTGGTAAAAAATATGGAAAGAGTTTTTAAATATGAAAGTAGAAAATAGTGATATAATTTCTGTTATTGTGCCTGTTTATAATGTGGAAAAATATGTAAAACAATGCTTAGAATCAATAATTAATCAAACATATAGATATTTGGAAATAATCTTAATAGATGATGGTTCTACAGATAGTTCTGGAAAAATATGTGACGAATATGCAAAAAAAGATGCTAGAATAAAGGTATTTCACAAAAAAAACGAAGGTGTTAGTTCAGCAAGAAATATTGGAGTTGAAAATGCAACTGGAAAATGGATTGCTTTTATTGATTCGGATGATTGGATTGAAAAAGAGTATTTTAATGTAATGATGAATTATGCAAAAAGCAAAGATGCTAGCGTAATTCTTTGCGCATATAATAGAATTTGGGGGAACAAAGTAGAAAAAATAAACGTAAATAGCAAAAAGAAAGAATATGACTCTAAGGAATATTTAATTAAAGCCTTAAATCCACAAACGGGATTTGGTTTTTGTCATATGAAGTTAATTAAAACAGAATGTATAGGAAAGTTAAGGTTTAATCAAGATTTAGTAGTTGGAGAAGATGCACTATTTAATCTTCAATTATCTAAAAATATTAGAAAAGCCTTTTTTTGTGATAGTAACATCTATAATTACAGAAATAATAGTAATTCTGTTGTAAAGAGCTACGATAAAAACTATGCAAAGAAATACTTACATTCTATGAAAATAAATAAAGAGTACTTATTAAAAAACTATAGAGAAACAGAAATTTTACAAAATTTTTATAATTTTGTTGCATATCATGTTATGCTTGTAGCTATAAATTTTTGTTATAATCCAAACAATAAAGAAAAGCATAAGAGAAAACTTGTTAAAGAAATATGTAACTATGATGAATTTAAAGAAGGAATTGAAAAAAGTAATTATGATAATATTTCTTTAACACGAAAAGTTATGTTATTTACATTAAAAAGAAAAATGTATTTTTGCACTGGAATTATATGTAAAATCAGGCAGATGCAAAATAGAAGGAAGTAGTCAATGGAAGAGGATAAAATTGATTTTGTTATTACATGGGTTGACGGAAATGATGAGAAATGGTTAGAGGATAAAAATAAATATACAAAAGAAATAAATGGAGAATCAAATTCTAAAATAAGATACAGAGATTGGGATCTACTTAAATACTGGTTTAGAGGAATTGAAAAAAATGCACCATGGGTAAATAAGGTGTATTTCATCACATATGGACATGTACCACAATGGCTTAATACAAGTTACGAAAAAATAAAAATCATAAAGCATGAAGATTATATACCAAAAGAGTATTTACCAACCTTTAATTCAAATGTTATAGAATTGTTTATTAATAGAATTGAAGGATTATCAAAAAAGTTTGTATATTTTAATGATGACATGTTTATGATTGATAAATTTTTCCCAAGTGACTTTTTTGAAAATAATTATCCCAAAGATGAGTTGATATTTAACTCAGTATCTGTAAGAGAGGATAACAATATTGTTGAACATATAATATTGAATAACTTAGAAATATTATCTAAATATTTTAGAAAAGAAAATGTTATAAAAGAGAATAGGTCTAAAATTTTTAATTTGAAATATGGAAAAAAAGTAATAAAATCAATTATTTTGAATAACTGGAAATATTTTACAGGGATTGAAAATCCTCACACTGCAATTGCCTACAATAAAGAGACTTGGGATATGCTATGGGAAAAAGAAAGTCAAAGTTTTTATAAAACAGCTGAAAATAAGTTTAGAACAAAAAATGACTACAGCCATTGGATATTTAGATATTATCAACTATTAGATGCAAAATTTATCCCGAAATCTTATAAAGGATATTGTTATTACGATTTAATGGAAAATAATGATATATTTTTAAAAAAACTAAAAGAGCATAAGTATAAAATGGTATGCATAAATGATTCTAATGAGAATATTAATTTCGAAAAGGTGAAAGAAGAACTACAGGAAACGTTTAACAGTATATTAAGCGAAAAGTCGAAATTTGAAATATAAGAAACAATATATAAATAAATATTATTTAGTACAAAAAGATGTAAAGGGAGGAATATTAAAATGGCATATATTATAATGTTTGCATTTTCTGTATTAATGTTATATATATCCGATAGATATAAAGAAAATAAGATAATAAGAATAGGAGCATTTATATTAGCTGGGCTTAGTTTTTTTGTTGTATCAGCTTTTAGATATGATGTTGGAAAAGATTACATATCAAGGTATGCTAATGATTATATAAAATTAGGAAAAGGAATACATGTTGAAAATTTAGAATTAGGATATAAATTACTTGTAAGGATATGTCTATTTTTCTCAAAAGATTATGCAATAATTTTTGTAGTAACATCTGCAATAATTATTGGCTTAACATTTTACACAATATATAAAGAATCACATTATCCTGCTATAAGTGTTGCTATATATTTTTTGACTGGATTTTTCTTTCATTCACTAAACTTAATGAGAGAATATATAGCAATATCAATAGTCCTATTTTCTTATAGATATTTGGTTGATAAAAAATATATATGCTATGCAATATTAACTATAATTGCATTTTTATTCCACTCTTCAAGTATTGTAATGATAGTAGCTATATTCCTATGCGACAGAGAAGTATTTAACCTAAAAAGAACATTAATTATTTCAGTAGTTTTATTTATATTTGGTAAATATTTATGGCAATACATAGGTACATATATAATAAATTATACAAGATTTAGTACATATATAGGGTCACAATTTGATGTAAGCTTCCTAAGAAAATTTGATATAATATTTAATTTGGTATTATATTTAGCAATCTATTATCTATATAAAAATAGTAAGGAAATTGGAAGAAAGGATAGATTTTTTGTAAATATGCAAGCTTGTTCTGTATTCTTTATGATTGCAGCAACAGCTATGTATCTATTTTTCAGAATATCATTCTATTTTGGAATTTTCTGTATAATATCTATACCATATTTTTTGAACAAAGCGGATTTATCAAGAAAAAAGAAAATTATAATATTATCAATCATTATGCTTGTTCTTACTACAAATATTGTTAGAAGAAATGTTTTTGGTAATACAGACGAAGTATCACCATATAAGACAATATTTACAGTTGAAGATAGAATTAAGCCAGAGTAAGGGGAATAACAGATGAATGACGAAAAGGTTAGTATAATTATACCAGTATATAATGGAGAAAAATATATAGACGGTTGTTTAAAGAGTGTAGTGGGACAAACATATAAAAACATTGAAATTATAGTGATAAATGATGGATCAATAGATGATTCATTAGCATTAATAAATAAATATAAAAAAATTGATGATAGAATTATTGTCATTGACAAAGAAAACGAGGGCGTCAGTGTAGCAAGAAATAAAGCAATAGATATGTCTACTGCAAAATGGATTATGTTTGTTGATGTTGATGACAAATTAGAACAGGACGCTGTAGAAAATTTAATGAGTAATATAGAAAAAGATACTGATATAATAATATCTAAAATCTATCTTGTAAGCGATAATAATAAAGAAGAATTTAAATGCGCATATAGCGAAAAAAAGATATTTCAAGATGAAGAAAAAAAAGAATTGATACAGGCAATTTTTTATGATAACTATAAGGAAAAAATAAGTAACAATTCTAATATCTTTGCTAAGCTATATAGTAAAGATTTATTAACACGAAATAAAATAAAATTTAAAGAAGGAATGAAATATGGAGAAGATGTTATGTTTAATTTGATTTCATTTCAAAACTCAAAAAAAATTATTTTCATAAATTCTTTTACTTATAATTATATATTGAATTACGAATCAGTAACTCAAAAATATGATAACAATATCATTGCACATTATACGAAGATGCTTTTAGAACTAAGAGAATATTTGACAAGACATGATTTATATAAACAATTTAAGAATGAATATCAATATTTTGTTTTAAGACAGATAAATAAATTCTGTAGATTGTATTTTTTTAGAAAAGAGAATAAAAAAACATATCAAGAGTTAAAAAGGGAATTTTTATCGTTAATTGATATGGATCCATATTATACAGCCGTATATAAAGAAAAAATTAATTTTTTGTCGATACAGAGAAGAGTATTACTAATGTTATTAAAGATGAAAAATTTTTTTATATTAAAGCAGATATATAATAAGATTATTTAACATTTATATTTTGATTCAAAAAATTAGAAAGGTATGGTTAAAAATGAAAATATACATGAGAGCATATCTATCTGAAAATTTAGGAGATGATTTGTTTGTAAAAATTTTAACAGAGAGATATAGTAAACACAAGTTTTATTCTATAACTTGTGGATTTGACAAATATAAAAATAATAGATACTATAAAAATTTAAAAATTATCTCTTCTAATAGATATATTTTTAGAATAATTAGAAAATTTAATCTTGAAAAGATTATAGCAAATAGATTAGAACTCGTAGTTATAATTGGTGGAAGTATGTACATAGAAGCTAATGAAAAAGATAAAGACAGAGAATTTATTATAGGGAAAAACAAACATTATATAATAGGGACTAATTTTGGCCCATGCACTACGGAAGAGTATCTAAATAGAGTAAAAAAATCTTTTGATAATGCACAAGATGTTTGCTTTAGAGAATCTTATTCTTACGATTTATTTAAATACATTAACCATGTTAGATTTGCACCCGATATAATTTTTTCATTAGATACATCAAATATAAAGAAAATTGATAGTAAGAAGGTAATAATATCTGTTGTATTATGTAGAAGAAAGTCAAAGATTGAGTATGAAGAATCATATGAAGAGAAGATTATTGAGATGACAAAATTTTTTATGAATAAAGGATACGAGGTTACATTAATGTCATTTTGCAAGGCTGAAGGAGACGAATTAGCTATACAAAAAATATTAAGTAAGTGTGATGAAGAGTTAAAGAGTAAAATAAATACATATTTTTATAGAGGAAACATAGAAGAAGCATTGAATGTAATGGCTGATTCGGAAATTATTGTAGGAACAAGATTCCATGCAAATATCATTGGGATGATATTAGGAAAAACTGTAATACCAATTACATATAGTAAAAAAACTAATAATGTTTTAGAAGATATGAATTTTAAAGGAAAAATAATAGACCTAAGTAAAATAGATGAATTAAAAATAGAGAGACTTAGTAATGAAGAGTTATCTTATAAAATAGATATTAGCAAGCAAAAAGAAGAAGCAAATAAACATTTTAAGGAATTAGACAAGATTTTAAAATAGGAAGGGTAAAAAATGAGTAAAGCAAAAAATTTGCTAAAAAATACAGCTATAGTAACTATCGGTAAAATTAGTACACAATTAATAACTTTCTTTTTATTACCAATTTATACAGCTGTTTTAACAAACGAAGAGTATGGAACAGTAGATTTATTAAACACATTAATTGGTTTATTTTTACCTATAGTTACATTACAAATTGAACAAGGAGTATTTAGATTTTTAGTTGACTGCAGAGAAGATATTGGAAAACAAAAAAAGGTTATATCGACAACGCTTGGTTTTGTATTTATACAAGCGATAATTTATATTTTTGTATTTATACTAGTAGGTAATTTTATAAATAATCCATATAAGTATTTTCTGTCTACTAATTTAATTATAGCCATATTTTCTTCAATATTTCTACAAATATGTAGAGGATTAGGGGATAATACTAAATATGCCATTGGAAGTTTATTATCTGGAGTGAGTACAGTACTTTTAAATATTTTATTTATTGTCGTTTTCAAATTTGGCGCATATGGCATGCTTGTTGCTACGTTCTTTGGAAATTTAGTTTGCGTAATATATATTTTAATAAAGAAAAAAATATATACTTACATACACATAAAATATTTTGATAAAAAAGTATTAGGTGAAATTATAAAATATTCTATACCACTTGTCCCTAATATTATTTCATGGTGGATAATTAATGCATCAGATAGAACAATTATAACTCGTTTTATAGGAATAGGGCAAAATGGAATATATTCAGCTGCTAATAAATTCTCAGGAGCATTTACAAATTTATATAGTGTATTTAATCTTACA
>CANPZM010000074.1 GCA_947589065.1 uncultured Clostridia bacterium | reverse complement strand
TCCTTTTGGAAGTGTATTATATCACTTATAATAAAACTGTTTTTTTATTGATGTCTACTATAAGGGGTGCAGTTCATTTTATATGTGTTTTTTTTATATAATAGAAAAGTTTTAATTTCCTATTATATAATAAATTCACATTCTTATATTAATTACTAAAATAATTTGTAGCTTATTGAATTTTTTGGAATTTTATAAAAAAAGTTTAAAAATAGTATTTATAAAATATGTTGAATTTTAGATTGTTTTAGTATAGAATGTAAATGAAAATGAATCAAAAGGTTGAAAAAAGATGTAATTTTGCCTTTGTACATAAAAGAAATTTACATTGCACAGAAAAATTGCTAAAGCAATTTTTCGCGACAACAAATCTTTACGCTTCTTTGAGACCTTAAGTATAAATAGAAAAGTTAAAAAATAGAAAAAAAGGTTTCGCGAAGTGAGATTTGTCCTAGCCAGAATTATGCTTTTAGAAAGGAATGAGATAAGAAGATGGCAAAACCAGTTGTGGCAATTGTAGGAAGACCTAATGTTGGAAAATCTACTTTTTTTAATTATATAGTTGGACAGAGAATTTCAATTGTCGAAGATACACCAGGAGTTACAAGAGATAGAGTATATGCGGAAACAAATTGGAGAGGTAGAGATTTTGTTGTAGTTGATACTGCCGGAATTGAAGAGATGACAGGTGACGCTATTGTTGATCAGATGAGAGAACAAGTTGATATTGCAATATCTGTAGCAGATGTTATTGTTTTCTTAACAGATATAAAACAAGGTGTTACTGTTGCTGATGAAGACATTACTGTATTGTTAAAAAAATCTAAAAAACCAATTGTTTTAGTTTGTAATAAAGCTGATAATTATGGTGATGAACCTGCAGAATTATATGATTTTTACAATTTAGGTTTGGGTACACCGATACCAATATCTGCAGCTAATGCGAAAGGTATAGGTGATGTGCTAGATGAGATATATGAAAAATGTCCAAAAGAAAGCGAAAAAGAAATTGAATCTGATATAATAAAAGTAGCAATTATTGGAAAACCTAATGTTGGAAAGTCTTCTTTAGTGAATAAACTTTTGGGAGAAAATAGAGTTATTGTTAGTAATGTTGCAGGGACAACTCGTGATGCAATAGATTCTGAATTTGAAAATGAATTTGGAAAATATGTTTTTATAGATACTGCTGGAATTAGAAGAAAAAGTAAAGTGAAAGAGAACATAGAAAAATATAGTGTGATGAGATCTAATCTTGCAATTGAAAGAGCAGATGTATGTATAGTGATGATTGATGCAACAGAGGGAGTTAGTGAACAGGACTCTAAAATTGTCGGTGAGGCTCATGAAGCTGGAAAAGGCATTATAATTGCAGTAAATAAATGGGATGAAATTTCAAAAGATAATCATACTGTAGATAAGTTTAAAAAACAAATTTATAATGAATTACCTTTTGCAAGTTATGCTCCAATAATTTTTATTTCTGCGAAAACGGGACAAAGAGTTAGAGATTTATTTAAAATGATAAATAATGTTGCAAATCAAAATTCCTTGAGAGTATCAACTGCTGTATTAAATCAGACTATAAATGAAGCTATTGCAGTTGTACAACCTCCTACAGATAAAGGCAGAAGACTAAAAATTTATTATGGTACACAAGCAACAACGAAACCACCTACTTTTGTTATTTTTGTAAATAAAAAAGAATTATTTCATTTTTCTTATGAGAGATATTTGGTTAATTGTATAAGAAATAATTTTGGACTAGAGGGTACACCTGTTAGAATTATGGTAAGAGAAAAAATTGATGATGAAAAATAAATTTTATACTTAGAAAGGAAAGTGATGATTTATGGCAACTTATATTTTTGTTGCAATATTTTCATTTTTTATATTCTTTTTGTAAATAAAAATGGATTATTTCATTTTTCTTATGAGAGATATTTGGTTAATTGTATAAGAAATAATTTTGGACTTGAGGGTACACCTGTTAGAATAATGGTAAGAGAAAAAAATGATGATGAAAAATAAATTTTATGACTAGAAAGGAATGTGATGATTTATGGCAATTTATATTTTGGTTGCGCTAGTTTCATATCTTATTGGAAGTATAAGTTTTTCAGTTATTTTCACAAAGAAATTAGCTGGATTTGACGTAAGAGATAAGGGAAGTGGAAATGCAGGAAGTACAAATGTACTTCGTACAGCAGGAAAAGGGATTGCAGCATTAACATTAGTTTGTGATGTTCTTAAAGGTGTTGTAGCTATTTTCCTTGCAAAAGCTATAGCAGATTTTGATAATGTTAATCATGCGGAATATGTTGTACAACTTGCAGGACTTATGGTTGTTTTAGGACATACATTTCCAGTATTTTTTAAATTCAAAGGTGGAAAAGGTGTAGCTACTAGTTTAGGCATTATATTATTAATTAATTGGCAAATAGGATTAATTTGTTTAGTATTTGCGCTAATCTTAATGCTTTTAACAAGAATGGTTTCTTTAGGTTCTGTTGCAGCTGCGATATTGTTCCCTGTATTGACATTATTCATTACTGATAATTACATTGTAGCTGGAGACTATAGAATATTTGGAATTTTACTTGGTATATTTGTATGTTATAATCATAGAAGTAATATTAAGAGACTATTAAAAGGAACAGAAAATAAATTTTTCTAAGATATTTAATTTTTAAAGAAAGGAATTTAAATGAAGAAAATAGCTATAATAGGAAGTGGAAGCTGGGGTGTGGCCCTTGCTATATACTTAGCAAAACAGGGAAACGATATTAAAATATGGTCTTTTTCTGAATCAGAAAGAGATTTAATTAATAATGAAAAAAAATGTAAATTTTTGCCTAATGTTGTACTACCAGATGGAATCGTTTGTTCAACAAAAATGGAAGATGTTATAGAGGTTGATACTGATATTGTTCTACATGTTACTCCATCTAAATTTACTAGAAGTGTTGTTAAACAATATAAAAATATGATAAAAAATCAAAGTGTTGTTATTTGCTCAAAAGGATTTGAAGCCGAGACTTTAAAAACACTAGATCAGGTACTAAAAGAAGAATTGCCTAATACCAAAATTGCTGTTTTATCTGGACCAAGCCATGCAGAAGAAGTGTCTATTTTAATTCCTACAGCATTAGTTGTTGCATCAGAGGATGAGGAATTATCAAAAACATTAGTTGAAACTTTTAAAAGTGATAAACTAAGAATGTATACTTCTAAAGATGTAAAAGGTGTTGAATTGGGTGGAGCATTAAAGAATATTATAGCTTTTTGTGCAGGAGTTTGTGCCGGATTAGAATTAGGTGATAATTCATTTGCTGCTTTATTAACAAGAGGGCTAGTAGAAATTTCAAGACTAGGTGTGGCTTTAGGTGGAAAGAAAGAAACATTCTATGGTTTAACTGGATTAGGTGACTTAATTGTTACGTGCGGAAGTTTACATAGTAGAAATAGAAAAGCTGGTTTTTTAGTAGGTAAAGGATATACTATAGATGAAACAAGAAAAGAAGTTGGAATGACAATTGAGAGTATTGACAATATAGAAGTAGCATATAAACTTGCTAAACAATATAATATTGATGTACCTATAATAAATACGGTATATGATGTATTATATAATAAGTTAAATCCTAGAGAAGCTGTAACAATGCTTATGACTAGAGATTTAAAAGAAGAATAGAAAGGATGAGTCTAATATGGGATTTTTGGATAATTTGAGTAAAAAAGTAAGTGAAACAACTAGTAGTTTTCAAGAGGCAACAAATAAAATAGAAAGGCAAAATAAATGCAAGAGAAAAATTGAAACTAATAATATAGAAATTGGAAAAATATATAAGGCTATTGGCGAAAAAGTATATAAAGCTGAAAAGTCTGATAAAGAATTAGAAAAATTTATTTGTGATAATAAAAAAGTACTAGATTCATTATTAAAAGAAAATGAAGATTTAAATATGGAAATATTAACTTTAAATAATAAAAAATTATGCTCTAATTGTGGAGCTGAAATTGATATTACAACAATGTTTTGTCCAAAATGCGGAAAGGAACAAGAAAAGGTTGAAGATATAGTTCCACAAGGGAAAAAGAAATGTTCTAATTGTCAAAAAATTATAGAAGATTCAGATGTATTTTGTCCGAATTGTGGCGCTAAAAATGAAGAAATTCATGATGATGTTGCAAAAGTTGTAGAAGTTGATGAAATGGCAGAAGCGGATGAAGAAAAGAAAATAGAGGAATAAGATGAAATTAATTGTACAAAGAGTTGATAATGCAAGTGTGACTACGGAAAATGGAGTAATTGGTGAAATAAATAAAGGACTGTTAGTATTTATTGGAATTACTCATGATGATACTGAGGAAAATGCAGATTTTTTAGTAAAAAAATTATGCAATTTGAGAATATTTCAGGATGAAAATGATAAAATGAATATGTCTGTAAAAGATGTAGCTGGTGAAATTTTAGTAGTTTCTCAATTTACTTTATATGCGGATTGCAAAAAAGGTAATAGACCTAGTTTTGTTAATAGTGCAGATCCAAATTATGCAAACAAGCTGTATGAGTATTTTATAAAAAAATGTAAAAATGAAGTAAAAAAGGTAGAAACTGGAGAATTTGGAGCACATATGATGGTTAAAATAAATAATAATGGACCAGTTACTATCATATTAGAAAAGTAGATTAGTATGGATAGCGCTCATAGATATATTTTATGATATCATTTATATTAGAATTTGTTATTTTTATGAATATATCTTCATCTAGGTTTATCCATGCCGATATATTATATTTATCATTGTTATCTATAATTACTGATATTAAATCAATTAATTCCATTGGATTCTCAAAGGTAAAAATTTCATTTGACATCTTTTGTGAATTATTATAAAATTTATTCAAGAAATTTGTTAATTGATTTTTATCATTACTATAAAGATGAACAGTAGGTTTTATCATATTTTTACTCCTTTTTAGTATATTATATTAATAGTATTATTGTTGACAAAAAGTGAGTAAAAAAACAAAAAAATTAAAAAATTAAAAAAATTTTTTAAAACTATTGCATTATTTTTTTATTATGGCTATAATATTTTTGAAGTGAAAATTAATTAAGAATAAAGGAGTAGAAAAATGAAGAATTTAAATAGTATGAAAGTTTTAACAGTTATTTTAATGGGAATTATAATTTTATGTGTTGCAACTACGAGCTTTGCAGCTCAATCAATAACTTCAATACAGGCTAGTACAGGCAATAATACAACAGATGGAAGTGTAAATAATTTAGCTAATGATGTACCAACAAATAATACAGCTAATAATACATTAGAAGATAATACATTATCTAATTCTTTAGAAACTAATAATGTTGTTGAAAATGACACATCAGGAACATTGCCAGATACTGGAGCAAAGCTTTCTATAGGACTAATAAGTTTAATTGCTTTAACTTCAATTTCTGCTGTTTACACATATATAAATGTAAAGAAATATAATATCTAGTGAAATAACTAAAAATGGAACTGCTATAGTTAAGCAGTTCTTTTTTTATGTGATAGGAAAGTTCTTTGAACTTCCTATAATATAAAGCATTACACAAAAAAATAAATTTTATATTAATACAGAATATTAAATTTATGTAACAATATTGAAAAAAAATGATACATAGCATATAATAAGGACGTAGAAAATGGAGGAATATAATATGGCTACATTTGCAAATTGTATTTTAAATGAGCCAGACTTCATAAAGAAAATTGATATTGTTAATTTATTAAAGAAAAAGCAAAATATATATTTTAACACATCAGTTATTTTAAAGGCAGAACTAGCTAGAGAATTCATTGATACAATGAAATTAGACGTCGATAGAAACTTAGTTTTAACGGCTTGTTTAATGTATAATTGTTTAAAAATTGATTCAAAGGATGAATTAGAAAGATTAAAGAAATCTAAAAAAGAATATGAAACTTTTTTACTTTCTTTAGGTTTTGATGAAAAATTTTGCCGAATTTGTGAACAACATTCTAGAATTGGAAATGATAAGAATGTTATAAGAGAAAAAGAAAGTGATATTTTAGAAATTGTAGACCAATATGGTGGATTAATTATGCATCGTTCAGACAGATTGGCATATACAGTTTCAGATGCTTTAGATATATTAGTGAACCGAAATATGAAAGATAAAGAAAATCAATATTTAGATACTTTTATAAAATTTGTGAATATAATGGAGGAAATAAAAGTATGATAGGTTTGATTAGTAGGTTACAGAAAAATATGAATTCAATAAAAAGAAATGATATATCTTCTGCAATACGAGAACTGTATAATACGGAAGAACGTAATAGGAATGCATTTATTCAAAGAGAAAAAGAATTAAGAATTACAGGTATAGATGTTTATAATGATTTATATAAAATTAAAAATAAATTGAAGTTGCTTAAGGAAATGCCAACTGTTCAAGAAGAAAATAATATTGAATAAGTAGAAACTACATTTTATACTGTAAAATGTAGTTTTTTTATATTACGCTTTAGCTTAGTGAAGCACAGCGAAACAACAACCGCGCGCTATGCGCGTGAGATTAAAAGCT
>CANPZM010000073.1 GCA_947589065.1 uncultured Clostridia bacterium | reverse complement strand
CTTTAAGCTTTTAATCTCACGCGCATAGCGCGCGGTTGTTGTTTCGCTGTGCTTCACTAAGCTAAAGCGTAATATAATTCATCTACATCTTTTAGTGGATCTTTTCCAATATTATATTTGTATTTTATTATATATGTATGACTTCCAGTCATAGTTGAATTAGGATCTCCAATTTTTATAACTCTATATTCGTTCTCTATTGATGTTGTATAAGTCTCGTTTACAGTGATATCAGTTATTTTAGCTCTATTAGAAGATTTTGAGCCATCTTCTCTTGTTATTGAATTTTTTAATGGTAATTTTCTAAATATTCCATGCTTAGAAGTATAAAAATATGCTGTTATTGTTTCTGTTATATCAAAAGAATTATCTTCATTTACTATCATATCAATATTATAACGTTGAATTACATACTCATTATTATAATTTGTTGTTGCTAATGAAGCATTTGATAGTAATGTTATTGTTACTAAAAGTATTAAAGTAACAAATAATTTTACGATTAATTTTTTCATACTATAAATTCACCTTTACGTTTATTTTTTCTTCTTCATCTGTTTTAAAAATGTTATATTCTTTAAATCCTAAAAGCTTTGCTACTATATTACTTGGAAACATTTGAATTTTATTGTTATAATTTCTCACAGTTCCATTATAATATTTTCTACTGTTTGCAATTTCGTCTTCTACTTGTATAAGATTTTTGCTTAAATCTAAAAAATTTTTACTTGCTTTTAAATCCGGATATTTTTCTGAAATTGCCATTATTTTTGATAAATTCTGAGTGATTTGTTCATTTATATTTATTTTCTTATCCATTATCATATCATTATAACTATTAGCTCTAATTGATGATAATTGTTCTAAAACGTTATTTTCATTTTTTGCATAGCCTTTTACAACTTCTAATAAATTTGGAATTAAATCCCATCTTTTCTTTAAATAAACATCCATTGTTGAAAAAGCTTCTTTTACTAAATTATTTGACTTTGTTAGACTGTTATATGTAAACAAAATATAAAAAACTAATATTACAATTACACTTATTAATATATATAATCCCATTAAATCTATCCTCTGTTTATATTTTTTTTATTACTTTTAGTATATATAAAATGTATAGAAATGTAAACAAAAACATCTTATAAATTGTTATTTTTATAAGATGTTTTATTTAATATAATAGCAAAGTTTTACTTTATATTAAATTTCTTCAAATACTCTTCCCAATTTTTCATTTATGACTAAATTTGCAAAACTATCATAAGGAGTATAATCTTTATTAATTAACACTAGATTTTTTCCTCTAAAATAATTTATAAGGCCACTTGCTGGATATACAGTTAAAGAAGTACCTGCTACTATTAGTAAATCAGCGTTAGCAATTGCATTAATTGATTTTTCTAATATTTCGAAATTTAGTTCTTCTTCATATAAAACTACATCAGGTTTAATTATTCCACCACAACTGCATTTTGGAATTTCTTTGGAATTAAATACATATTCTGCATTATAAAATTTATGACATTTCATACAGTAATTTCTTAATACGCTTCCATGTAATTCAAGTACATTTTTTGCTCTTGCTTTTTGATGTAATCCATCTATATTTTGTGTTATTACTGCTTTTAATTTGTTGGCTTTTTCAAGTTCTACAAGTTTATTATGTGTAATATTAGGGTTAAAATTTAGGCTATTCATTTTTTTCCTATAAAAATCATAAAATTCTTTTGTGTTGTCCATAAAAAATGTGTGGCTTAATATTGTTTCGGGCGGATATTTATACTTTTGATTGTATAGTCCATCTTTACTTCTGAAATCTGGAATACCGCTTTCTGTTGATACTCCAGCTCCACCAAAGAATACAATATTATTACTTTCGTTTATTAAATTTTTTAATTCTAATATTTTATCTTCCATATATTCTCCATTTACTAGTTATTTATTTTTTTCTTTATTTTTTCGATTCTATTTAATGTTTCTATAATTTCTTTATGATTATTACCTAGTTGTTTCTTTTGTGCTTTATACAAGTCGTTTGCTAATTTTAAGGCAATATTATATTTTTTATCATCTTCATAATATCCAATTAAATTGTCAAGATAAAATAATGTATCATAATTATTAACCCCCATTTTTTCTTTATTTAATTGATATACTTTTTTTCCAATTTCAATGGCTTTTTTATTATTATTGTTTATATTGTAATAAATAGCTAAATTATTCATTATAGTTAATGTTTTAAAATGATTTGTGCCAAATACCTTACAGGCTTTTCTATATGCTAAATTAGCTAATTGTATGCATTTAGTGTAATTTTTAGTATTATAATAATATGTTGATAGATTAATTAGTGATGAAATGGTATTAGGATGATTTACTCCGAAAATTTTTTTAGTATTTAAATATACATATTCCCCTATTTCGATTGATTTCTCATAATTTTTTTCACTAGAATAATATAAACCTAAATTATGAAGGTAATTAAGTGTTGTTGGATTAAGTTTAGGAAATTTATCTGTACATGTTTTACAGATTTCAGTCATGATTTGAATTGCTTTTGTATTTTGATTAATATGAGAATATATATCAGCTGTATGTGCTAAAATTGCAAGATAATGAGGATGATTATTTCCTAACTCTTGTTTTGTTAATGTTGTAGCTTTATTTAACATTTCTAAAGCTTTTTCATATTTTCTTATATTAGAATAGTAGATACCTAAATTATCTAAAACAATACTATTTTCTTTATTATATTTATTTTTTTGCTCTATGAAAACTTTTTCTTCAATTTCTATTGATTTTTCTATGTTACCAGAATAAAAATAGTATTGAGATAAGTTATTTAGGATTGTAAAAGTTTCATCATTATCTTTTCCAAATTGATTTAATGTATTTTGATAAACTTTTTTCTCTAATTCAATTGCTTTTGAGTAATTACCGATTTTACAGTATGTTTTTGCTAAGAAACTTAATAATGTTGTAGTAGCTTTATCTTTTTCTCCAAAAAGCGTTTTATTTAATTCATAAGCGTTTAAACCAAGTTTTAATGCTTTATTATATTCTCCAATATATAAATATCTAGAAACAAGGAAATCTGTTATATATGCGATTTCTTTTTGATATTTGCTACCTTTTGATTTTAAAATTTTATATACATTCATTGTAATATCGAAAGATTTCTGATATTCCCCTATTTCGCTATATAATTCTGCTAATTTATTTTCTTGGACTAATATGTTGTAACTATTTTTCCTTTTATGTTTTTTCAGTAATTCAATTAATTTTTCTTGCCAATTAATTGCTTCTTTATAATTTTTGTTAGTTCCTTGACCAGTTCTATAAATATTAACTAGTTTTTCAATTGATTCAATAAATTCCATATTAGCTGATTTTTCTAATAAACTAATTCCCATGTTGTAATTTATCTCTACATCAATTCCATTTACATATGCAATTCCCATAAAATATAAATGCTTTTTATCATCATTTGGATTCCAAGCTTCTTTTATTAAATATTTTTTTAAGCTTTCGGATAGTTCATTATGATTTTTAACATTAATAATATTTGGTATAGAGTTATATTCTTTTTTTAATTTTTGTTTATTGGTTTTAACAGCTTCAATTGGCAATATTCTTTTGTTCTTTTCTTTGGCATATGGATATTCAATATTTTTTACGTAATTTTCTTCATTGATTAGGTTTGGAGTAACGACTAAAGTAAAGAGTTTACTCTTTTTGATTGCTTCTTCTATTGCTATATTAAAGTCATATCCTGGTTTTAAAAATTCATCATACCATATTGCAATATCTCTGCAAAAAGGATTTTCATGTATTAAATGCATTATTTTTTCAGCATATTTTCTATCTTTTTTTCTATAACTTAAAAATATGTATGCATCAAATGCATCTTTTACTTGTTGTATTAATTCATCACTTACCAAAACTGAGTTTAAGTAATCTTTTAGTTTTTTCCTGAATTGATCTTTACTGTCTACTGTTTTATTCAAAGAATGTAAACTTCCGCATTGCTGATTGAAATAATAATCAATGCCTTCTTCCATTAAAATTGGTAAAATCGGAATATTATGCTTTAGGGCGTATTTAAATTCAATTATTCTGGCATCGCAATCAATTGATAGGAAATTCCATGTAATTGGAATAATAAATAAGTTAATTTGTGTTAGATTGTTTATAATATTTTTTGATGAAATATTATTTTTGTCTTTGTAATAAATAACGGAATTAGTTATATCTAAAACGTCTTCACTAATTTCCTCAAAATATTTATCGAAATCTTTTGGATGAGCACAAAAAAATATTTTGGGCTTATTTTTTATTATATTACCCCTTGTTTTATAATTTATATTAATTATATTTTTATCCATCTTAACCTCAAATACGAATAAAATAAATTTTTAATTTTACAATATTCTTAGTGAGCATTTGTATTGTATAATTTTTTAAAGTTAAATGCAATATTTGTATAATCTTTTTATCTTTGGAATCTTGTTAGAAATTCTAATGAAAATTACTATTTATGATGTATTCTCTAAATTTTTTTTGGATATATGATATTTTGATTGAATAATTTTTTATATTCTGCTATTATTTTTAATAAATAAGCTTATTTTTGTAACTTTATAAAAAGCGAGGTTGTTAATAATGGAATATTTTGATTTATTAGATAAAAATAGAAATTACATGAATAAAATTTTACCACGAGGTACAAAACTTGAAGCAGATCAATTTAATCAAGGATGTGAAGTTTTTATAATTGTTTCTAATAATAAAATATTACTTACTCAAAGATCTAAATTTAAATCACATCCTTTAATGTGGGAAGCTCCTGGAGGTTGTACAATTGCTGGAGAAACTACTTTAGAAACTGCTAAAAGAGAAATTAATGAAGAAATTGGATTAAATATTAAGGTTGAAGATTTTAAGTTCCTTTCAACAGAGCTTTATAATTCACAATTTATTGATATATATATGGTTAAATCAGATAGTTTAAATTTATTAGATTTAAAATTACAACAAGAAGAAATATCACAAGCTAAAATAGTTACTTTTGCTGAATTAGAAAAAATGATAGAAAATAATCAAGTAGTTAAATGCACTAAGAATGATTATTTGGCAATTAAAAAGTACTTGATTTACTGATATGCTTTTCTACTTTTTTTAAATATGCGTATATTCCTATATTTTTAACTACTTATGCTTTTTCTAATTTTATAAATTTCCATAGAAATAATACTTATTTAGTAATTATTATTTAAGCCGAGTTCTAGTGTTCCTAAATGCTTTATCCATCTGGCTTCTACTTTTTTTATAGAACTATCATTTTTATTTGACGGTAGAGACATTACTTGCAATATAGAATAATAAAAATATTTTTCTGCATACTCTTTTCCTTTTAATCCTGTTTTGTTACCATACATTTCACTATTTAATAATTTTACTAGTTTTTTATTACCCTTCTCGTCTTTTCCACCTGCCGGATTTTCTACATAATCTTCCCATCTTTGTAAAAAGCCTCTTTTACCTGATGCTGAGCCTACATAATTTTTACCTGTATTTTTATCATGTATTAAATATACTCCTCCAAATCTTGATAACATATCTTGCCATTTTTTATCTTTTATCACTTTTTTCAATTCATTATAACTTAAAAAAACCTCTTCATATGATGAAAATTTTGTTGATGTTTTTTCTTTTTCTATAGCTAAAACTTCTTTTTTTAAATATGTTCTATAAGTTGTGCACATATTTCTTCCTTTATTAAGACTAACAATTAATCTGCCTTCTAAATTACCAGGTGTTTCAACTTTTTCTAAATCAAAATATGGTGCATTACTTTCTTTATCAACATCTTCAATTTTTTTATATTCAATAACATTTAGCAACTCTTTTTTTATTGCTTCTTTTACGGTTATTTCTTTTTTTATTCTATATAATTCATAAAATCTCATTGAACCACCTTCGCCTTCGTTTACGCACGTATATATATAGTGTACTTTTCTCATAGATTCTGCGTAGTTTTCATTTTGGATGGCGGTAAAATATATAAGCATATCTTCGTGACAATATATTTTATTAATATAGCAATCATAGCTATGCTCTAAAAAAATACAATCTTCTTTTTTTATAAAATCTCCTATTCCAAGAGATTCTTGTATATCACTTATTTTCATATTTTTTCCTCATAAAATTTATTTTTCTATACTTTTTTTAATTTCTTAATTTTTTCTTTATCATCAATGTCTGACAATTAGCTTCCTCCTAATACCAAAGTATTTTTATTTCTTCTTCTATGGTTTAACTATTAGTTTATTAATTCGATTTGCGATAAAGCCTGCTCCATAACCATTATCTATATTTACTACACTTACTGAATTACTACACGAATTTATCATACTTAATAATGCTGCTACTCCTCCAAAATTTGCTCCGTATCCAATAGATGTTGGAACTGCTATAACTGGTACTTTTGATAATCCAGCTACGACAGTTGCTAAAGCACCTTCCATTCCTGCAACGCTAATTATACAATTTGCTTTTTCTAATTTCTCTTTTTGTGATAATATTCTATGAATGCCTGCTACTCCTAC
>CANPZM010000072.1 GCA_947589065.1 uncultured Clostridia bacterium | reverse complement strand
ATTTTCAAATTTAAAATTTTTATTTACTAAGTTATTGAAAATGCTTATCATTTCGTCTTCTGTAAAATCTTCAAATTCAATCTTAAAAGGTACCCTGCTACATAATCCAGGATTTGATTCGAGAAAATCTATCATTTGTTCTTTATAACCTGCAAAAATAACGCATAAATCATCTTTATGTATTTCCATTTGATTTACTAAGACATCTATAACTTCTTTTCCAAAATCATGCTCTGAATTATTTCTCATTAAGGAATAGGCTTCATCAATAAAAAGTATTCCACCAATTGCATTATTAATGGCTACCATGGTTTTTTCTTCACTTGAACCTATAAATTTCCCAATAAGAGTTTCTCTACTAACCTCAACAAATGGAATATTTTTTCCTAAAATATGTGATTGTGAAAGTATTTTACTGATAGTTTTTGCTACAGTTGTTTTTCCTGTACCTGGATTTCCTAAAAAAGCCATATTTAGAACTGGCATATCATTTCGTTTTTTAGCAATAAGTAAATAATTTATTATTTCTTTAATAGTTGTTTTTGCTTTGCTCAATCCTACTAAGGAATCTAGATCAGCATATAAATTTTCTTGACTTGAATTAAAAGTATTATTTGGAAAATATTGTTTTTTTAGTATGGTAGAATTATCGTTTAATGAATTAATAAAAGCTCTAGTTAACACAGTTTCTATTTCCGTATCAGATAGATTTGAAAGTTCATTTAAAATATTTTCATCTTCTACTTTGAAATTATTATTTTCTACATATTTCCTTATATTTTCTTTTTTGTAATTGGTTGGTTTAATAGAATTATAATCCATAAAGAAAGTACAATAATTACTAAATTTTGCTAAAGCAAGAGATGAAGACGAAATAGTAATTATTATTATATTTACAATATGAGAATAATTTTCTATAGAATTTAAAAATCTATTTTCATCAAAACCATATTTTTTACTTACATAATTATAATCGTAAATAATATTAGTATTAAATCCATTAAATTTGTTAATGATTTCGATTTGATTAAGAAGCTTTTTATATTTAAAATTACTTGAATCTATTAAAAGCCAGTTTTTATTTCCAACAGTTTTTATATTTCCTTTTCTAATATACTTTATGTATTTTGTATAACTATTCAATTCATGCAATTCTTCATCACTAATTTCAAAATTGTACATTTATTCTAATTCCTTTCTAACAAAGTTCTTCATAATTCAGTCTAAAATTAAAGCCTTTAATTTTTATGATATTAGGACATATCTCACAAATCCTATCAAGCGTTTTTTCATGTAATTTCCTATCAATTATTAATTCAGAAGGAGAATAATTAGAAGTAAATATGATTGGCTTTAAATCGTTATATCGTCGATTTATTATTTGATAAATAATATTTTGGAACCAAGTATTTTCACCATTTGAAAAAAATTTTTCAGTTCCAAAATCATCTATAATTAAAAAATCCATAGAAGCTATTTTATTTATGACATCATCTTCATTTTCAGTAGAATTATACTTATAAGTGCATTTAACCATGGCACTAATTTGTGCTTCATTAGAGAATAGAACAGAATAGTTACTTTGTAATAATTTATTTGCAACACAGGCTGTTAAATAAGTCTTACCAACACCAGGCTCACCAAAGATATATAATCCTTTTCCTTCTTTTAGATTTCTTTTAGCATTTTTACAGTAATCTGCACAGATAGAACAAGCTTTTTTATAATCTGGCGTATTATCACCCAAATTGCAATTTTCGAAAGTTACATTTTTATATTTTTCCCCAATTAAAGATTTCTTAGTTAAAGTATCTATTTTTATTTGATTTTCTATAAATGCTTGTTGCTCTCTTTTTTTTCTATCTTCGTCAATCTCACAAGAACAAAGACATCTAACAGTTTTCTTTTGATTGAATAATGTTATTTCTAATGATTTTTTTCCGTTACATTTCTTGCAATATATAGTGCCATTGTTGACGTATTCTCCGTCAAATATTGTTAAACCGTTTAAATTATCCATCATTAAAGTACCTCCCATCATCTAGAAAACGATATTTAGAATTTGTAATTTTTTTCTCTTTTTCCTCTATTTTATTAGTATTTATTTTATTAGTAATTGTTTTATTAGTATTTAATAGTGGCACATTTTCCATACCTGGTTTTTCCATACCTAGGTTTTCCATATCTGGATTTTCCATATCTGGATTTGTACGTAAAGGTTTTTCATAAATGTCATATATATATTCAAAGACACCTAGTTCATTCTTTTGTTTAGTTATTTTTAAATATCCGTATTCTTTCAATTCATTAAGAGCTGAAGCTATAGCTGTTTTATTTTCTTTGCATAAAGTAACAAGTCCAGTGATAGAAAAATTCCAATTTTCTGGCAAACTAAGCATAAGTGATAATAATCCCTTAGACTTAAGAGACATTTGCTTTTCTTTAAAATGAAAATTTGCCATAACAGTATAATTTGAAGTTTTGTTAATCCTAAAAAAAGACATAAAATTAATTCCTTTCACCTTAATTCATAATTAAAAAGAGCTTGCATAATTTCAAAAGCAAGATCAATGTTTACACGCATGGATCTTTCACCAGTATATATAATTGCTTTTTTCATTTCTGGTAAAGATAATAACTTATACGCTTGGGCCTTGCTTAAAGAAAATTGTTGCTGAAAATCCTTGACACGCACATATTTAATTTTGGAATTATATGTAATTTTCATCTTTTACCTCCTTGATATTTCTATTTTTTTATGATAAAAATAAATAAAGTACAAACTGTATATATGTTCTAATATATTTCATGAGAACATTATAGAACATATTAGAACGTTTGTCAACATTTTTTAAAGGAATTTTTATGAAATATTTTGGTTATGTTTACAGCAAAAATAAAGATAGCGAAATCTTTTTTAATATTGATAAAATTAATGATTTAGAAATAAGTAATAATATTTCTAATCCTTTTGAAGCCAAAAAGATAGAATATTTTAAAAAAGGTGAATTACTATTAAATTTTCTAAACGGTGATTTGAATTTAGATGAAAAACTAAAAGAATTTATAGATTTTAATGATATTAATAGAATTAGAGATGAAATAAAACTAGCTGTTAATCACATTTTTGAATATAAGGTTAATACCTTAACATACGACTATAATTTTAAGGATGTTATTGTTAATAATATATTTTTTAAAAAATATAGAAATAATGTTCAAGTTGTTTTTGATAGAAAAATTAAGAATATTAATGAAGATAATATAGAACCAGCTTATGACATATATGTTATCTCTTCAATAAGAAATTTAATGTATTTTTCATTAAAAAATTTTATCCAATTTGAAAATATTCCTATAAGAGCTTGTAAAAATTGTGGCAGATATTTTATAGCTTCTACAAGAAGAGACGAATTATTTTGTAGCAATTTATACCAAAATACAAATAAAAGTTGTAAAGAATTGGCTTCCAATATAATTAATATGAATAGGATAGAAAATGATGAAGCTTTAAAACTTTATCAGAAAATAAAAGATCGAAAAAGAATGAAAGCAACAAGGAATAAAGAAAATAATGATATACAAAAAGCTTATAAAGAATGGTTAGAAAAATCAAAAAGTATATATGAAAAGTATAAAAAGAAAGAAATTGATAAATCTGAATTTATAAAATGGTTAAATAATAACGAATAGAACAATAGATAGTGTTTATTTAAATACTATCTTTTTTATAGCTTTTGTATTCTCTTGTATTTTAAAAGGCAGGATAAGTCCAATGTGCCATTGTACAAAAACACATAAACGGCAAGCCGTTTAGAAAATGTTAAGGTAAAAATTACAATGTGCAAACACCCTAAAAACTCACCCAGGTGAGTTTTTTAGTTTTGATTGAGGGTAAATTTACAAAAAAAATCGCTGTAAGTATATTAAAATAAAGATTTTTTAAAAAAGTCAAATTTTAAAATGAAATTTATTAATTATAAATTTTAATATATTTTTAATTTTCAGTATATTCTATTATATCTTCAATTTTACAATTTAAAACCGAACATAATTTAGCTAACGTGTCTGTATCTAATCTAGTAACATTTCCACGACAGTAACTTAGAAGAGTGTCATATCTTATATTTCCATTTCTAACTACAGAACTGCGACTAATTTTATTTTTTATTAAGTATTCATTTAATTTAATGATTATCCTACCATTCATATTTTTCCTCTTTTAGATTAATTTATCATTAAAAAAAGTGGGTTGACAGCTACGACAAGTCGTAGTATAGTTAATATGTATAATTAGAATAGGGGTAAAAAATATATGAGTAATGTAGTAGAAACAAAAAAAATACAGGGATATAATGTAAATATTTTTATTGAAGAATTTTTTTATAAAGAATTAAAAAATATCGTAAAAGAAAAAAAAATGGATATAGAAACACATATAAATAATTTAATTAAAAAAGATTTAAAAGAAAGGTATTTATTAAAAAATGGAAAGTAAATGTAATTGCCCAAATTGTGGGAGTAATAATAAACAATTTATGGAAGAAATATTGCCATATAACCCTTCTATATTTTTAATAATATTATTAGGAATTACGGGAATTGGCTTATTCCTATATATTCCGTACTATATTATAAAAAGTATTACTAATAAAAAACATAAAATAAAATATTTATGTTTAGATTGCAATACAATGTACTGGACAAATGTTAATGAATAAAATTAAAAATTTAATTGTTTCATGAAATATAGAATAAATAAAGAGAAGAAAGAAAAAAGCAAATGTTTACTGCTTTGAAGCTCAGCAATATCAAATGTTTTAGATGGGGTGGACAAATGTCCGCCTAAATGTCCACCAGATAAAAAAGAGAAAAATAAAATTTAAAATAGGAGAAATATGAAAAGAAACATATTAATAAAAAAATATAAAAAAATGTTAATAATTTTGGGTTGTATTATAATATTAATAATTTTAAGTATTATAGGTTGTTTTATTATAATTAAAAATAAAAAAATAAATGAAAATGTTATTAAACATAACGAAATAAACGATAAAAAAGAAACACAAATATATAATACAAGTATAGAAGAATCGACCATAAACTTAGGAGAAAGCAATAATATAGTAGATATAAATGTAACGCCAGAAAATACATCAAAACCTGAAGAAACACAAGCACCAAAAGAGACAACAAAACCAAGTGAAAGTACAAAACCTTCAACAAGTACATCACCAAGTACATCACCAAGTAGTAAACCATCAACAAGTCCAACAACTAGTACAAAACCAAAAGAGACAACTAAACCAAGTGAAAGTACAAAACCTTCTACCACACCATCACCATCTACAACTCCAAAAGAAGAAAAAGAAGAACCTAAACATGAACCATTTAGTGAATCAAAAAGAGTAAGAAATACTAAAATGGAACAAACAATAATAAATGCAATAAATGAACAAATTGCAACAGTAGATATAGACGCAATGAATAAAGAATATGATTGGAATGAAACAAGAGGAAAAGCAGTAGCAAATATAAAAGCAAAAACAGAAGGAAATCACTACTTTACCTTTAGAAGTGCAAAACAAATAAAAGCTATGATAAATGCTGGAGGTTTAGGAGCATGGGCAACAGATACTTACTATGTATATTGTGAAGATGTATATCTATGGGATAGTGAAGGAAAAGAAGACCACTTATTTCACACAAACTGCTATGTATTAGATGTAACGACAGGGCATAGCTTCTAAATAAATAAAAAAGGTTAGGTAAGAAATAATGTTTATAATAATGTGTTGTATGTAGCAGCGAAAACAATATATCGCAATTGTAAGGAATTATAGTATACCATCTTATAAATTAGATATAAATAAATCTAGTTTGAATTATTAAATAACTGACAACTTTTTGACAACTTTTAAAATATAAAAATTAGACTAAATATACAAAATAGACTATAAATATAGAAAGAAAAAAATCACTTGAAATTTAGAAAGCACTAATAACCTGAAAAAAATATAATATAAAGATGTAAATAGTAAGCTCCTCTCCTAAGGGAGAGGTCGGGGGTTCGATTCCCTCTAGGTGCACCAAAATATACCTTCAATGAAGGTATATTTTTTTATATAATAGGAAAGTTCTACTTTCCTATTATATAAAAAATTTACATTGCACAGAAAAATTGCTAAAGCAATTTTTCGCGACAACAAATCTTTACGCTTCTTTGAGACCATAAATATAAGTAGAAAAAGTAAAAAATAGAAAAAAGGTCTCGCGAAGCGAAATTTGTTCAGAAAAAAACAATAAAGCCTTTTAAAATTATGTAAACTATGATATAATAGATATGTATGTTAAAAAATGGAGGAATTATGAAAAAGAAAAAAAATAATTCTATAAAAAATGTATTAAAGAAACTTTATAAAATTTTAAATAAGAGACAAAAGATAATGTTTGGAGTAATTGTATTAATAATGATAGTATCAGCAGGACTTACACAAATAACACCAAAAGCAATTGGATGGTTAACAGATGACATATTAATACAAAATGAAATAGCATTTAAAAAAGTAATACCATTTTTGTTATTAATATTAGTAGTAAATGTAGCAAATGAAATAATAAAAATAATAAGAAGAGTAATGGTAGAAGATACAGCAACAAGAACAGAAAAATTAGCAAGAGGAATGGTAATTAAATCCTTATTAATGGCACCATTATCATATTTTAGAGAAAATATGACAGGAAACATACATGGAAGAATGAATAGATGCCTAGAAGGAACAGTAAAACTAGAAAAA
>CANPZM010000071.1 GCA_947589065.1 uncultured Clostridia bacterium | reverse complement strand
TAATCCAATTCTAAATTGATTTTGTAGTAATTCACCTACACATCTAATACGTCTATTTCCTAAATGGTCAATATCATCTATTTTTCCTAGACCATGGTCTAAGTTTAATAAGTAGCTTATTGAACCTAGTATATCTTCTGTTGTAACATGTTTAGGTACTAATTCTTCCATTCTTTCATTTATAGCTTTTGCAAGGTCTTTTTCTTCTGTATGATCTAGTATACTTTTTAATACTTCATAATTAACTAGTTCTTTTATTTTTACTTTTACATCTTTTAATATTTTTGGTGTAACAAATGCATTGATGTCTACTGTTCCATTTCCTATTACTCTAACTTTTTTGTCTTCTACTTTAACATCTACTGCATTTATTCCTGAATTTTGAATTTCTGTTGCAACTTCTTTTGTTATTACTTGGTCTTTTTCAACTAAAACCTCTCCAGTTTCTGGATGAATAACATCTGAATATGCTATTTTATTTGTAATTCTATAAGCTAAATTTAATTTTTTATTATATTTGTATCTACCTACTTTAGCTAAGTCATATCTTCTATTATCAAAGAATAATCCATTAAATAAGTTTTTAGCAGCATCTACTGTTGGTAATTCTCCTGGTCTTAATTTCTTATATATTTCAATTAATGCATCTTCTTGTGTTTTTACAGGATCTTTTGCAATAGTTGCTATTAATTTTTCTTCTTCTCCAAAGAAGTCTATTATTTGATCATCTGTTAATAATCCTACTGCTCTTAATAATGATGTTACTGGTAATTTTCTTGTTCTATCAATTCTTACCCAAAATACATCATTACTATCTGTTTCATACTCAAGCCATGCTCCTCTTATTGGCATAACTGTTGATGTATATATTTTTTTACCTGTTTTATCAAAAGCTGAATCATAATAACATCCTGGTGAACGTACTAACTGGCTTACAACAACTCTTTCTGCACCATTTATAACGAATGTTGCACTATCTGTCATAAGTGGGAAGTCACCTAAATAAATTTCTTGTTCTTTAATTTCTCCTGTCTCTCTGTTTATAAGTCTTACTTTTACATGTAGTCTTGTTGAATATGTAGCATCTCTTTCTTTTGCTTCTTCAACGGTGTATTTTGTTTTGTCTTCCATGTAGTAGTCAAAGAATTCTAAAACTAGGTTACCTGAATAATCGATTATTGGAGAAATGTCTTTTAATACTTCTCCTAGACCTTCTTTTATAAACCAGTCATAAGAATCTTTTTGTACTTTAATAAGATTTGGGATTTCTATTGAGTCACCAATCTTAGAAAAGGTTTTTCTTACGCATTTTTCATGCTTAACGTCTTTTACTTTAACCAAAAAAAATCACCCCTATTTTCTTTTTTACTTAAGTTTGCTGGTTAATACAAACTTTTTTAAATAAAGCAGGTATGTGATATATTTTTAAGAAAGTCCCTCTTAAAAATCAGGTTGTTATTTTTAAAAATATTCCCTGCTAAAAAATATTTTTATAAAATAGTTCCTCTGAAATTTAATTCCTCTTTCCTATAATATTTAATTTTCAAGCATAGGCCATAAATATAGCCTAATAATACTTAATTAGTATACCATAGTGTTCCGTAGAGAGTCAAGCTTTTTTTACATTTTTGTTACAGTTTTTTGTTTATATAATCTGCCTATTTTATTTTTTGTTTATTTTTTATATATACATAAATTTTTCTTGATTTTGATTTTTTTTATTAGAATTGTCTATTTTTTATAAAAAGTGCTTGCTATTTTAGTATTTGCATGTTAAAATAGAAAAAGTAAAATTTACTTATTAGCTAAGAGGAGGTGCAATAAAATATGCCAAATATTAAATCAGCAATTAAAAGAGTTAGTGTTATTGAAAAGAAAACTTTACAGAATAATATGATTAAATCTGAATATAAATCTGCTGTTAAAAAATTTGAAGCATCTGTTGAAGCAGGAAAAAAAGATGATGCTGAATCTAATTTAAAATATGCAATCAAAAAAATTGATCAAGCATGTAGTAAAGGCGTTATTAAGAAAAATACAGCTTCTAGAAAAAAATCAAATTTAGCAAAAAAATTAAATGAAATGAAATAAAAAAAATGGATTATTAAAATCCATTTTTTTATTGCTTTTTTTCTTTTATTATCCATAATCCACAGCTACACAATATTATTGATATTGCTGTTATTAATCCTATTTTAAATACTTCAATTCCGATAAAAAATAAATCAGCTGATATGTATATTTTATAATGTATTAATAATAGTATTATTCCTAGTGTGCAAATTAGAAATGCAATCCATAATCCTAAATCAATTATTTTTACTAATTTTTTATCCATTTTTTTTATAATATTTAATATATTTATTATATTTTGCATATATATCAATCCTTTATTATCTTATTTATATATAAATATTATCAAAATTCTCAGCTCATCTCAATTGAACTTTTTGGTATTCTTGTTAATTACTTCCACTTGTTTTTTTTTTATAACTATTATATAATCCTAAAAAAGTTTGCTGTAATTATTATGGTTGGAGGGATTTGATTTAAATGTTGAATAAAAAATTTTTTTCAAAGAAATTTTTGATTATATTTTTAATTATAGCAGTTATAATTTTTTTGATTATTTTTTTTAGTTTTAAGAAAGAAAAAAAACAAGATTATCATGTAGAAGACACTGTATTTAATTCATCTGATTCTTCTTTATCTCTTACTTTACCTGGTGAGTTTAAATTTGAAGAAAAAAAGGATGATAATTTTCTTTTAGCTGTAGAATCACCTTCTACTGAGGCAGGAGTATATATTTCAAGTATACCGGCTTCTTCTATTAGAGATGTTTCAAAATTTATTGAAGATGAAAAAGATGATTTCATTTCTCATTTCAATAACACAAGTAATGTATCTAATATTTCTCAATTAACAATTCAAGGATTTAGTTCTTCAAATTATCATTTTAATTATGGTGATAATGGTTATGTTGATGTTTATTGGATTTTAAAAGATTCTATCTATTATGTTATTGATTTTCGTGTGAATAAAGAATTAAATGATTTTTCTACACATATAAATGATGTTTTGACTTCTTTAAAATTTAATTAGGAGGACTTTTATGTTAGTTTCATTTTTTACTACTTTGCAGGGTATTCCATTTATTTGTAAACTTATTTTAACTGCTTTTGTTGGTATGTGTCCAATAATTGAAATTAGAGGAGCTATTCCTTTAGGTGTTGCTCTAGGTTTAGATTACTGGGTTTCATATATTTGTAGTTTTATTGGTAATATTATTCCAATATTTTTTATTGTTAAATATATTCGACCTTTATTTGATTTTTTTGGAAGATGGAAATTTTTTAAAAGAATTATAGACTGGGCTACTGATAAAGCAACTAAAAAAATTCAGGAAAATCCTAAATTGCAAACTGCTGTTGCTTTTGCTTTATTTATATTTGTAGCTATTCCTTTACCTACTACTGGAGCCTGGGTTGGTTCATTGATTGCTAATTTCTTGGATTTACCTTTAAAGAAAGCATTTTTACCATTGGCTTTAGGTGTTGCTTTTGCTGGATTTATAGTTTTATTAGCGACTGGAGCAGTTGTAGCAGTAATTTAATAGTAAGAAAGTAGAACTTTCCTATTATATGAAAAGAGACAGGATTTTTGATTATCCTGTCTCTCTTTTATATTAAGAATCTAACTTCTTTTGTTTTTTTATTAATATAACTACTAGTATTAATACTGCTAATGTACCTGTTGTTAATATGATGTAATCTTCTGTACCTGTTGCTATTGATATCATTATTTGTGCTAATCCATTATCGTTATCACCATTTATATCTTCAAATCCATATTTGTTTCCTGCATTTTCTATTGTTACTTTGTTTTCTAGTATTCCTAATGCTTTATTTGTCCATCTTACTTTTATCTTCAAATCTACTGTTTGTCCTGCTTTTATTTCTTTTTCTTTGAAGTAGTCTGTTGTTATTGTTCTTCCTTTTACTTTCCAGTATGATTTGTTTTCTGATTTTATGAACTCTAATCCTTTTGGTAATGTATCTGTTATCTTTCCTATTGTTCCATCTATTTCTCCTGTATTCTTTATTCTTATTGTATATTCTATTATTACCTTCGTTGTCTTTAATTTTCTTCTATGTACTTCTATTTTCTGTAATGAACCTTTCTTTCCTTTTGATACTACTTTTCCATTTACTGTTATCTTTGATATAAACTTCTCTACTGATAAATCAAATGGTTTTCTTTTTACTATTATTGTTGCTTCTTGTACTCCATTTTTGTCTTCTACTATTAATTTTACTTCTTCTGCGCTATCATATCCTTCTGGAGCATCTGTTGTTACTAATGTGTATTCTCCTACTGGTAATTTCTCTATATAGTAGCTTTCTTCTCCTGTCTCAAATTCTGCTACTACATTTCCGTCTTTATCCTTTATTTGTACTTTTCCTCCTGGTAATTGTTTATGTGTTTTTTCATCTTGGAAATGTATTCTTACTTTGGTTACATCGTCTTTCATTACTAGTGTATCTTCTGTTTCTTCTAATCTGTTTTCTTCTTCTGTTACTAGTTTTCCTTCTTTTGTTATACTAAATGTTATGTCTTTTGATGTTATATATCCTGGTGCTGGTTTCTTTTCATGTAATATATATGTTTTGTCTACTTCTAGTTTCTTTATTACTGTTTCATCTAATTGTGTTATCCATTCTTTTACTATTTCTTTTGTATCTCCATCTAGTATTTGTAAGTTAGCTCCTTCTATTACTACTTTTCCATCTTTTTCTTCTTGTTTTCCTTCTTCTGTTGTTTGTTCTGTATTTTGCTTTTCTTCTTTTGTTTCTTGTTCTTTTGTCTCTTCTGTTTCTTCTCTTATTATTTCTTCTATTTTTAGTACTTTTATTTCTGTTTCTTTATTTGTCTTTTCTGCTTTTACTACATATTCCTTATCTGTCATTTCTGTATTTGTTGAGTCTATTTCTATTTTTTTATTATTTGATATATATCCTTTGGCTGCTTCTATTTCTTGTATATAATATTTTCCTAATGGTAAATCTTCTCCAAATCTTGCTATTCCTTTTTCGTCTGTTATTGCTTTGGCTATTAATTCATCTTTCTTTATTACTACTTCGTCTCCTATTTTTATGTCTTCATTTGCATATAATCCAAATATTGCTCCTCTTATTGTTTCTCCTGTTTCTTCATCTGTTTTTCTTAATCCTATTCCATTATCTTCTTCTGGTTCTTTTATTGTTATTGTATCATCATCTTCGTCTGTTACTTCTACTTCTATTGGTGGATTATTTGGATTATTTGGATCTGGTATTGTTGCTTTTCCTGTTGCCTTTATTTTATTTTTTATTATTGTTCCTTCTTGCATATCTTCTGGTACTATATATTCGTATATTAATGTTATTGTTTGTCCTGCTCCTAGTATATCTATTATTGCTGTATCTCCTTCTTGTCTTACTCCATCTTCTTCTCTATATTTGCCTCCTTCTAGGTCTTCTTCTATTCTTACATCTCTTAAATCTGTTTCTCCTACATTTGTTACTTCTATATAATACTTCGCTATTTCTCCAGCTCCATATTTACTTTTTTCAGCCTTCTTTATAACCATTATTCCTGCTTTATCTGGATTATTTGGATCTGGTATTGTTATTTTGTCTTTTCCTTTTTCTTCTACTGGTGGTAATTCTTTTTCTGGTCCATCAGGATTATTTGGATCTTCTGGTACTACTGGTGTTCCTGTTGCTGTTATATTGTTTTCTAGTTTTCCTACCATGTCTTCTGTTACTGTGCATCTATATGTTAATGTTATTTCTTGATGTGGTTTTAGTCTTTCTATTATTACTGTTTGATCATCTTTCTTTTCTGCTTTTATTGTTGTATCTTCTATTTCGTCAAATTTTCCTTTTAGTATTGTTTCTTTTATTTCTATATTTTTTATGTATGTTCCGTCATCATTTTGTACCAATATTTTATATACTGCCTCTTCTCCTACTTTGTATACTCTCTTTTCTGCTTTCTTTTCTATTTTTAGACTTGGTTTTGCTTCTCCTATATTGGTGCTTTGTCTTTCGTTGTATATTTCTTTTGTTGTCTTATCTACTTCTGTTTTCTCATCTTCTCCTGCTTTTACTTCTATTTCTGTTCTATTATTTGACTCATCTAACCAATATCCTTTTGGTGATTCTACTTCTACTGCTTCATATATTCCCAGTGGTAATCCTCTTCTTAGAATTTGTTGTACTTTTGCTGGTATTGTATTTATTAATTCTTCTGAATAATTTGTTATTACTAATACTCCATTTTCTGTTTGTCCTTCTGCTACTTTTGTTCCTGCTTTTACTATTATTCCTGTTCTTCCGTCTGGATGTATTATATCTTCTTTTGCATATATTTCAAATTTTGCTGTATCTATTTTTTGTTTTTCATATTTAAAGATTTTTTTACCACTTTCTGTTGTTTCTACTCCTACTAGTACTTCCCCTGTCTTTCCTATTTCTAGATTTCCTACTTTTGCTAGGTTACTTACTGTTGCTTTTTGTTTCTCTTCTTCGTCTCTTACTGTGAATTTTACTAGTCCTCTTGGCGTTTTTGTTTTATCTAGTTCTCTTTCATCTCCTGTGTCATTATGGATTATTAAATCATTAATGTAGTTTTCTCTTGCTTTCTTTTCTTCTATATAATAGTTTTTCTCTATTTCTAGTCCTTCTATTATTATATTTCCATCTTCTGTTACAGTATATTCTCCTACTACATTTCCATCTTCATCTAATACTACTATTGTTGTTCCTACTAGACTTTC
>CANPZM010000070.1 GCA_947589065.1 uncultured Clostridia bacterium | reverse complement strand
TTTATTTTTTATCGAATTTAGCAGAATAAAATGAAATTTATTGGTTTTTTATACAAAATTATGAGAATTTATAAAAATAAGTTTTGTTTTTTTAATGGAAGAAAAATCACATTTTACACCTCTAATTTAATAGTGTTAAACAGTTGTTCGTTGATGAATATAAAAAATAAGAGAGAATTTTTTTGAACTCTCTCTTATAATTTTGTTCGCAAAATCAAAATATTCTACTCAATTTTATATTTTTATCTAATACTTGTCTACAATACCAAAATCTTGTAAACATCTGTAATTTATCTCTTACTTAACTCTAACACTTTTCTCATCGTATTTGCTGTTTTAATTGTAATTTTATCTTTTATATCTGTACTTGCAGTTTTAATCCACCAGTTTGCTTTTCTATACTTGTTTAAATCAAATGACCAAAATATATAATTATTATATTCTTCAATCTTTTCAATATTTTTACTTGGCTCTCCAATAGTATTATATACTTCCTCATATTTTGTAGGTGGAATTATAAAAATCAAATTGTCATATATTTCTTTGCTATCTGTTCCCCACCAATTAGGACTATGATTTAATATATTTTCAAGTTCGCTTGTAGTCATAATAAAAACTGGTATTTCAAGATTAAATTTATCATTTATAATCTTGTTTATATCTTTCATTATTGTTTCTTTATTATCAATACAGCTTTCAAAAATAACATTACCACTATTAAGGTATGTAGTAACATTTTGATATTTGTTATTTTCTAACTCTGATTTTAATTCACTCATTGAAATTTTATTTTTGCCACTAATATTTATTCCTCTTAATAATACAATATATTTCATTATACATCTCTCCTAGAAATTACTATTTGATTTTATATGTTGCGGTTAAATTATGCTCGTTTTCGTGATTTTCTTCTACATATAAATTTCTTTCATATTCAATATTGTTGTTCTCTAAACATAGTTCTAAAAAACATAAGAATATCCCTATATCAATTTGATTATAATAAATAACTCTATTTTTAGGCATTATTCCTCTTTTGCCCTCTTTTCTATATCTATAAATATTTAAAATTTTCATATTGAGAATATAAATTGCCTTCATAATTAATTCTAATAATATTTTTTCTTTTTAGATAATTCAATTCAAATACATAATTTCCATGACCTGTATTGCATCGTTCTATTTTATTTGGAATTTCTATATTATTTTCAATTAATATTTCTTCTACTATTTGTTCCATTTAACCTCCATATTTAATACTATATTATCATGCTTTATTTATTGCATACCATCAATTTATATTTCTCACTATTTATTTCTTGAAATTCAATATTTTGAAATCCAACTTTTTCTAACAAATATTTCTCATTATCTAAACATAATGGTGTATCAATATGTTTTTCTGAATCGGTATTTTGAACATACTCTTGCATAAATCTTTTTTCTTCTTCTTCATCTTTAGCAAATTTATCTGAATTAATAAATTGTCCACCATCTTTTAAAGAGTCATAAATTTTTTTATATAATATTTCTTTTTCTTCTTTTGAAAAATGATGTAATGCAGCAGATGAAATGACTGCGTCAAATTTTTCTTGTCCAAAATCCACCTTGAAAAAGTCTTCACAAATCATTTCAATATTATTTGAAAATTCTCTAGTCTTTAATATATCTAACATATTTTCTGTAATATCAATTGCCATTACTTTTGCATTTGGAAATCTCTCAAAAAATGGAATCAATTCCAATCCTGTTCCAACTCCTAAATCTAATATGTAACTTATATTTTCATTTAAAAATTCTGATATTTTTGTTTTATAGTCCATCAACCCTAATTCTATATGTCTTTCATCATAATTTTCTGATTTTTCATTAAAAAAATTTCTCATTTCTTGATTTTTTTCGTATAAATTCATAAGTCTTGCCCTCTTTCTTTTATGATTCTAATTTTTTCTCTTACTTCTTGCATTCTTTCTTCATCTTTTGTATTTTTATAATTTTCTATCGATTCTATTATACTATAAAATACTAATCTTTCGTTAATATATGGTATCTCATTTAATTCTTTATAATTCTCTAAAAACATACTCATTAAATCTTGATAATCAGATTCAACTGCTAACATATCTGTTTTAGCACTTGCCCATAAATAAGGTTGAGTATCATATTTTGAGAATATTCTAAATTCATAATCTATTGGTGCTACCATACATCTCTCAAAATCTAATAAATGTAGGTTTGTTCCATCAAACATAAAATTATCAAAATGCAAATCTCCGTGTATTAGTCCGAATGTATTTTCTTTAAAATACTTATAACACATATCAATTAAATCATTAAATAGTTCATCATCAAGATTACATTTATCTTTTAAATAAAATATTTTTGCTTGCATTTCTTTTGAAAAATCATAACCTTCAACTTTTTTTGAATGAAAAGGTCTTAAAATATCAATAATTTTAAGTACAATTTTTCTTCTTTCAATATCTGATAATCTATACCATAATTCGTATAATGTTTTACCATATACTTTTTCTATAACTTCATAATAATAAGGTACTTTTGCTTTAGTTGCATCACTTACATATAGTTTAGGTATTCCATTATTATCTTTATTTTCTTTATAGAAATTTATTTCGTTTTCAAATCTTTCTTCATTTTTTGAGTCAGTACATAATCTAATTATATAATTATCAACTGAATATATAGTGTTTGTAAAACCTGCTGTAATAAGTTTAAATTGTTTACCTTTTAATATCTCATTACTATCAACTATCTTTTGCATTACACTATCATAATTTTCTGTTTCTTTAATTGTTAATTTTGTAATAATATCATCCATATCTCCAATTAAATCTAAATATATATTTATTTCATCAATAGTTTTAATGACTTCATTTTCTGCTAAATTAATTTCTTCTTCATCATTAGAAACAATACCTAAACTTCTTTCTAAATTATATTTAAGCCATTCAAATCTTCCTACTAAATTACCACATATAACATCAAACCATTCAGTATTATCAATACTTCTATATCTAGAATACTCTTTAAATATAGCAATAAACTTTTCTTCACTAAATTTATTACTTAAAAATCCAGACCAACATAATGCGACTTCTAGTAGTTCTCTTTCAGGATTTGCAACTCCTGCACATTCCCAATCAATAATAATAGGATTGTTATGGCTCCACATTACATTTTTTGGATCCATATCTAAATGGCATATTGTTGGATTTTTATTAGAGCTATTTAATCTTTCATTTGCTCTTTTAAGCAAAGAATTATATTTTTTATAATTCTTTAAAAATAAGTTTTTATATGACATTTTACTGAAATTAGGATTATTTATATAACTTTCCCAATCATATAACTTTTTATATTCGAAAACATTGGGCTCTAATCCTATTTCTTTGTAATCCAAAGAATGAATATGTGCTAAAACATTTCCAATTTTTTTGCAATGCTCGATAGTTATTTCATCATCTTTTAATGTCCTACCATCTATGTAGTCAAATACCATATAATACATATCATCTAATTTTGTTATATAATTACCATCAATATCTAAGCTACTTGATACAGGTATTCCATTTTTCTTTGCTAGATTAGAAACCGATTCTGATACTACAAAATTACCATACGCTTCTTTCCTAGACATAATTTCTGGATTTAATACTTTAACACAATAAATGCCCTTATCTGTTTCTGCTTTAAACATTTTGTGCATTAGTCCACCTGTAATAGTATCTATGGATTTTATATCATTACCTAAATTTTTATCTAAAATTAATTTTCCTATTCCTCTATAAATATTCAAATTTCTATTTTTTTCACGATTTCCATTTTCAAACAGATAATAATCTTTATCTCCAATAATTTCTATATTTTTTCCATTTATAAAAATAGTATCCTCTTCTGGCAATGCGATTGATTTTCTTTTATATGATAATTGAAGTAAATAATCTGTATTACTTTTTATCTTTTCTTCATTACGATTTGTATAATGGCATAATAGAGAATATCCGTCTAATACATCAAAGCCTTTTATATCTTCTAAACCTATTTCATTAAAATCATCACATACACAAGCCTCTAAATCATAGCCAAATATTATTGCTCCTGCACTTCCTCCAAAAACAACTCCATTATTATTAATAAATTCTTTTATTTTTTCAAATACACCACTTGATTTTAATTCATATAATAATTTAAAAGTATTTCCTCCACCTATAAATAACACTGAATAATTCTCAAGATTTTTATTTGATAATTCTATTCCAGAAGTTATCATTTCTATGTATGGGACTTCTATATCTTTTAATTCATTTTTTATCCATTTTTCACAATCTGCATATTTTTCTTTTTCCATAGCAATTGGAATATATAAAATTGGCTTTTTATGGTCTATTATTTCATTTAATTTTTTATACGCTTGTAAGCATATTTTTCCATCTCCACCACCATTTAAAAATAGTCTCATATTTCCTCCAATATTTAAAATCATTTATTTTAATTGTGCAATTATTGTATACACATGCCAAAATTTATTTTTACCTAATGCAGTATCTTTATAATATTTTTCTTCAGAAAAATAATTGATGTCAAAGTTTTTAAAATAATCTAGTAATTTTTCTTTTTCTATAGTTGTCTTACTTCCATTCCAATCATCTTCTTTACCCAAAAAATTAGCAACAAAAAAGCCCTTATTATTAATTTTACTTAATATTTTTTCTAAAAAGTGTTCAAAATTATCTTTTACAAAAAATAAACTCATATTTGCAAAAATCAGATCAGCATCTGGTATTTCAATTTCTGAAAAATCTCCTACAAATACTTTTAAATTTGTTTTATCAATATTTTTACTATTTAAAATATTCTTTACTTGTTCTTCCTTGTCAATTGCAGTAACATGAAATCCTTTTGAAATCAGAAATTCAGTATCATTTCCTGCACCACATCCTAAATCTACTGCTATATTTCCTACCATTTTTTCATTATATTTAAAATTAAAGAATTTTCTTATTAAGCCAGAAGGTTGTTTGTTTACAGTGGCTTTATAAAATTCATTTGGATTATCCATAATAACATTTCTCCCTTTTTTTCTAAGCAATTTCAGATTTTATTTTTTTCAATTTGTCAAATAAAATATTTACATTCTCAATTTCTAACGGATTTTTGACATATTTTTCTTCTTTTCTTCGTTTGCAAAAATCTTCAAATTCTTTTATAGCAATTTCTACATTTTGTGAATTGACTTTATCTTCACAAACTTTTAAAGCAGTATTTATATAACCACATATACTACAAGCTGTCATTGCTTTAAAGTAAGATATTTCAGGAAGTGTTGATGCTTTATAAAGCTTCATTGCAAAATCATCTGAAATCTTTTGAGGATTTGTAAGTATGATTTTATCTGCAATATAAATTCCATTATCACTAACTGTCTTATATATTTTGGTATCTTCAGGAATTTTTACTTCGCATAAAGTATCGCCTCTAATTAACCATCTAAAAATATATTCATAAGATGAAATACAAAATCCTCCTAATTTTGTTCTATCTTCAGCATTTAAATCAACTTTATTATCTGCAATTACAATTTCATCAATAGGAAATCTTCTTCCATCACTATATTCTTTTTCTGTTTGTATTACCCTGTAATATTTATCATTTCGGTTAGCTTCACATTCAAAAAATTTACCTAACATATAATCACCTAATTTTCATCATTTAATATATTAAAATACTTTCTTGTAAACTTATCTATTTCATTGATTTTGCCATCTATTTTAGCTATTAATTCATTTGCTACTTTATAAGCTAAATCATAATCATCTTGTGATATTATTTGATTATCTAGTGCATCTTGTAATTCTTCTTGATCTATCATTTTTATTTCACCTTCAGGTGTTAGAATTACATCTAAATATAAATCATCAATATATGGAACTCCATTTTCGGTTAATGCACTATCTTTTGCAATATCAAAATACCATTCAAGAAAATCTCCTTCTGTGTTAATACAAACACTAATAGCAATATTTTTATTATTATCAGGATAAATTTCAAGCCATTTAAAACCATCATCTATTAAAACTAGATTATCTCCTACAACAAGTTTCTCTTTTACTTTAACTGCTGTTAATAAACTAATATTTCCTTTAAAATCTTCATTATCAAAATATATATTTTTGTATTTCTTTTTTAATACCCTATCCCAGTTGGGATAATCTGCATATTTTCTTTTCATATTTCTTTTTCTCCTAAATCTTCAGAAAATCTCAATAAGTATCCATCTGGATCTTGTACTAAAAATTCTTTATTACCTAGTAATTTGTTATCTTGCCTATACCAATTCTCTTCAATTTCAAATGCAATTTTATAATTATTTTCTTTTAATGAATTATATATTGATTCAACATTATCTACTTCTAATTGAAAATTAATACCATTTCCGAATGGATATGATAAAGGTGCAACATCCCATTTATCAACATCTGATAATTCTTGTATCATAAATTGTATTTCGCCCATTGATAAAAATACAAATTTATTTTCAGGTCGTTCATATTCTATTTTAAATCCTAAAGTTTTATAGAATTTTAAACTAATTTCTAAATTTGTTATACTTAATTCTGGTATTATCTTATTAAACTTCATTTTTCTCACCTAACTTTTTAATCCAAGTCCTAATAATTGTAATTCAATATCAATTTTATTAATTTCAAAATTTTCAAAACCTAAATTTCTTAAATCTGTTTTAGTTTGTTTAGATAGCTGCCCTAAAGTTTTTATATTGTTATTTTTCTAATAAATCTTTTGACAATAGTCTTTTTTGCAATTTTGTCTAGTAAATGGCAAAA
>CANPZM010000069.1 GCA_947589065.1 uncultured Clostridia bacterium | reverse complement strand
GACTCTTAATCGTGAGAGCCTCGGTTCGAGTCCGAGATAGCCCACCATATTGCTTATATAAAGAAATTTATATAAGTATTTTTTATGATATATTTTCTGATCGACGTTCTTTTTAAATATGTTTTTATAAACTTGTTGAATAGCTTGTTTTTTTCTTTAACTAGAAACACAAATATAGTATTTTTGTGTAGTATTAAAATCAGAGTGCCTATCCTAAGACACCCTCATTAAATACATACAATTTATTATTTAATCACTTTCATTCTTTTCTCTCAAATGCTTCAGGTAATAATTCATTGATTGTGCAATATCTGTTTTCATCAACCATAACTTTAGTTTTAAGATTGTTACTATTAATCATGCGAATCAACTCTCTACATTTTCCACAAGGAGAATATATATATCCTTTAACAGAATATGATACAATTTTTTTTATTTCGCTTTCTCCATTTTTCAACATTTCTAATATTGCTGCTTGTTCAGCACAATTTCCAAGTGCACATTTTGAATTAATATTAATTCCTGTATAGATATTACCTTTTTCTGTCATTAACGCACAAGATACATGTCCACAATATGTATAATCACTTAAGATTCTTTTTTTGGCGTATTTTTTTGCTTCATCTAATAATATTTTAAATTCTTTATCCATTTTTTTTCCTTTCCTTTAAATCTAGAATTTATAGGTATAGTTATTAAATAAAAAATTAATGAAATTCCCCATACAATATAAACAAATGGGAAAATAATCATATACATTAATGCCCAAAACATATCTTTTCCTCTATTATCTGTTAAAACATAGCAAATTAATAAAATCGATATAATTGCTAAAAATATATTAAATTTAAAAATATAATATAGCAATATATACATTGGTATCCATAAGAGATTAAAAGAAATTGCATGTAACAATATGTAAATTAATATTTTACTTTTACAATTATAAATAATTGTTTCAGCTAATCCTTTTGCCCATCTTATTCGTTGCTTTAATAATTTTTTTATATTTCCTTTTGGCTTTTCATAACCTAATACATCTTTAACAAAGTATATAGGTAGATTGTTTTTTCTAACAATTGTACCAATCATTAAATCATCATATACAGTATCTATATTAGGCATAATATTAGAAAAATATGATTTTTTAATCATAAAGATTTGACCTGGCAAGCTTATTCCTAATTTAATATTCCATAAAAATGGTCTTATATAATTATGTGATAGATTTTTATCTATATTTATCAATTTTGGAATAAAACCTTTTATTTTTTTTGCTTTAATTTTTCCCCATGCAATACTATAATTTACATCAAAACAATTTTTAATGAATTTTATAATATTTTCTTTATCCATTGTAATATCATTATCAAAACATAAAATGTTATCAAATTTTGCTTCTTTTAAAAGAATTTTTATTCTCTTGTATTTTGTCATTTGCGGAGTTATAAAATTATTAAAAGTTTTATCTTCAATTTCGTAATTACTAAATATTATTACTTCATTATTAATAAAATTATCTTTTAAGAAATTTATAATGTCATACATTTCTGCATTGTCTTTCTCATTATTGCTTATAAACGTTGCAATAGTTATACCTTCCATTATCATTCTCTCCATTCAATATTCCATTTTTTATTAAAAGATTAGCTAGTTCTATTTGTGCCATATTATCATCAATAATATGATTTCCTTTTACAAAAATTATTTGTTTATTATTACTAATAGTCTTGTTTAATAATTCTACTCCATGATACATAGGAATTTTATTATCATTTAATGATAATACAACATCAAAATTATCAACTTCTACATTACAATTTTTTGGTGTGAAAACCCATTGATTTTCTAAGGAAAATCCTTTTTCCTCAGCTAATATTTTTCGTGATGAAAATGGATTTATAAGAGTAATTCTACTTGGCTTGTGCTTTCTTATAAAATTTGTACTATAATATAGTAATGATGCTCCTAAACTTATTCCAATCCACCAATCTGCACTATTATTAGTAACTTGTATCCATTCACTAGGAGAAAGTTGTCCACTATCATATTTTATATTAATATATTCTATAACATATTCATTTTTTTCAAGTTCTTTCCTAAAATCATCTAAAATTTTTAAATCTTGACCTCTTCCAGCCCAATATAATATTTTTTTCATTATAATAATCCCTCATAAACTTCATTTGCTAAGCTATTTCTTAAAACTCCAGCATCAAAGAATGGTTTATAATCGTATTTATAATATAGTTCAGCGGCATATCTATATAAATCAAGTATATATTTTTCGTCTATTTTCCCTAGTTTTTTTCCTATAACAGATCCTACTTCTGCATGGTATATATTTGCTCCTGGAACAATACCATGTTCTGCCATAAATTTGAATCCATCTTTCATATCATCTATTGGTATAATTCCTGCAACAAAATTACTCCATACTTTTCCACTTCCATATATATCTTTTAAATATAGTAAAGATTTTATAACATAATCAAATCCAACATATTTTTCTTTTCCTGGACATATTTTCTCAAAATTACTCTTTGGCCATACTTCTACATTAAAACTTGGATTTTCGACGCCATTATCATGTAATTCTTTAAGTTTGTCTATTGTTTTTGGAGGCATCATTGCAACATTTCCTTTTATTCTTCCGTTCCATTTTAATTTATCTTTAACTGCTTTTATTATCTCAATATGCTTGTCAAACTCTTCGTCAGTATTTAAATGAGAACCACCTGTTATTATTATATAGTTATAATCGTCATATTTTGTTGCAAGTTCACAAACTTCTACTAATTCTTTAGGAGTTTTTATTATTTCAACAGGATCATTTCTTCTTACAGCACTTTTTACTGAACAAAATTTACAAGGCATACCAACATCATGAAATTCACATCCTGAAAATATATTTATATTCATACAATTAAGTCCATATAATTGTGCTAATTTTTTAGTAGGAGTTCCATCACTTGTTGTGTAATTCCAAAAATTCGGCCTTGGTATAAAAGTAAATTCTGTTAAATATTTATCTTCATTTTTTATAAACAATTTATCATTATCTAAAGTAAGAGTTAATGGTGAATCTGGTCTAATATGTAACTTTGAGACAATTCCACCAGGTAATAAAATTTCTGATGGTGTTAATCTATTCTTATCTACATTCCAATTTCCATTATCATAAGCATAATGTTCTTCTTTAAAAAAGTTTTGATATTTTTTGAATATTTCTGGATTGTCTTGTACACCGTAAACCAATAATTTTAATTTGGCATTTGCACTATTTTTTCTTTCATTTGTTCTTACAATAAATTCTTCCACTTTTTTATCCATGATAATTTCTCCTTTCATTTATTACATATTTGGATCATATTCACTAGTATATTTCTCAACTTTGGATAATAATGTATTGTCAAATCTTTTATCAAAACATAAATCCTTTCCTAACCATTGGGGTTTATTAAATGTTTCTGCAGCTTCTAAATTTGGAAATTCTACTTCTGCAAATACTAATCCCTCTAGATTTCCGTGAAATACATCTAACTCAACTATTAAATTATCATTTATTGGTATTTTATATCTATCTTTTTTTATTAGATAATTTTCAATTTTATTTAATAAAATATTATAATTCTCTTCTGTTAATGGCATTGTATATTCAATGTTTTGAATAGCAATTTTTTCTTCTAATCCTTTTTGTTTCCATTTGTAATTTAGAGTGTATTCATCATTAGATTTTCTTATTCTTACAGTTGGTTTTATGCACAAATATCCTTGTTCTATCTCCTCCTTTTCATATTTTTCTAAATTTTGTGGTATTTTTATTACAGCAAATTTTCTTTCAATCTCCATGTATAAACCTCCTTATTTAAAATTTTATAATAATATAAATAAATTATTATCAATATGGTTTTTTATCTTTCTTCTTTATTGATTAATTCTTAAATATTCACATACTTCTTTAAAAACTTGATTTTCATCTTTTTCGGATGTATCAATGTTAATCCATCTAACATCTATTCTATTCTGCATTTGATTTAAAAACCATTTATATCTATTACTTCTTTCTTTTGTTGTATTATCAAAATCTTCTGCTTTTCTTTTTTCAATTCTATCAATTCTTTTTTCGAAATTACAAGATAAACAAATTATACAATCTGGCTTATAGAATTGAGTGCATATCTCATTTTGGATTTTACAAACGTCTTCATAACTAAAAATATTATCTGCATAGGCTGCTGCTAAAGTACTTATCCAATACCTTACTAATATTACATTTTGATTTGAGTGTTTTACTTTTTCACTACATATTTTACCATATTCTAAAAATTTTTTTATTCTTTTTTCTCCATCATATTTTTTGGCTTCTTTATTTAATTGAATTATATCTTCTTCGTTGGTTATAATTCTAAATCCGAATTTCTTTTGTAGTTTTATAGCCAATGTATCTTTACCTGTACCATTGTCACCTTCAATAACAAAAAAATTCATTTTTAATTTCCTTTCTATATTTTAGAATAAGCAAAAAGGGATTATATAATAACAATCCCTTTCATCTCTGAACAATTTCTACCTTAAATTATAAAGGTAAATTTCTTAATATTCAATTTTGGAAATTACAATTTTTATTTTGTTTCCATTTGGTAATGTGCAACTCACCTCATCTCCAACCTTTTTTGTAAAAATTGCCTTTCCTATTGGGGAATTGAGTGAGATTTGACTTTGGTTAAGTCCTGAATTTTTTGGTAATGCAACTAGCTTTCCACATATAATTTCTTTGTCTTCATCTCCATAATCAACGCTTAAAGTAACCACACTACCTACTTCTACGCTATCACTGTTTAAATTTTTTGTTTCAATTATTGTAGCAGTTTCAATTTCATGTTTTAAATCTCTAATTTGCTTTAAAACTCCTCTTTCTTGAATTTCTGCTTGTTCAAATCCGAAATTATCATGAAACATATTTCCCGCAGATGAACTTGATATTTTTTCCATGCGAATTTCTTTTAGCGTATTATTCAGTTTTTCTAATTCTTCCCGTTTTTCTTCTAATGCTTTTTCTGTTAACAACATAAAAATTACTTCCTTTCATGAATTATTGAGATTAAATTGTTAATTATCTACATGACTTATGTTAACATATTTTTGGCTATTTGTCAATAATTTGGATATATTTATTCAATGTTTTTTTATTAAAATCATTTTTGGGGAATATTCTAAATATATAATATAAATAATTAATTTAATATACATTTTATGCTATATTATAAAAAATAAATCTACATAATTTTATCTGACAATTATATAATTTCTTTAAATTATCTAGTTCAAAAAATATGCTTCAAACTTTCTAAGTTTAATATCAAATAGTCTTATAATAATTTATTGTAATTTCTTTGTCTTTTGTATTCATTTTTTATTAATTATAAAGATTTTTCATAATATTCTTGCATATACATCATCTTTTTTATATAGTATAACATAAAATTATTAAAGTATATGTTAAAATTTGTCGAAAAATCATAATATTTAAATTATTATTTAGATTTTTTACTATTTAAAATTTTTATGTATTTTAATGTCTGGAAAATCATCAATAGCAGATATTAGCTTTTGATACATATACAAAAAAGGAAGACCCTCTTTGGTTTCTTCATCTAATTCATAATATTTTTTTAATATATTTTTCATAATAACCTCCAAAATTTTATTTTTTATTACAATATAAAGAATCAAAAAAATCAGGGGGATATTCCCTCTAATCGAAGCTGAACTTCTTATTATTGCTTGTTGTTTTATTTTTAAATGCTTTATAATTAGCATCCTTTTTTTCTATTTCTCGTAGTCTTTCAGTAACCCAATATAAGATTGCTGCATAATCATTATCATAACTTTTTTCTTTGGCTTGTTTGTATAGACTAAGTTGTTCGATTAACTGGTGTGTCATTTCTTCACCATAGGTGTTTAACAAATCAGTATGTTCTCTTTCTGTCATAAAAACTCTCTGTGCAAATTCGATTTTTTCTTTAACTGCTTCGGATTCGTGTGTGTGATTTTTATTATTTTTATTTTTATTATTATTTGTGTCTAGATTTTCTATGTCTTGCTGTTGTGTTATTTCATCTTTTGTGGTGTCATTTTCTGATGTCTTGATGTCAGGTTTTTCGACTACTGGATTTTTTGATTTTTCAAGAAGCCTCTGTTGAGTATTTTTATAGCAATCTAATATGTTGGCTTCATTCAGCTTATAGTAAGTTTTACAAGGAATATCCATCCTTTTTGTTTCAATTAATCCCATTTTTATTAACTTATTAATAGCTCTCCTTTGTTGGTCCTCTGATAATCCTGTCTGATCTTCAATATTTTCTCGTGTAGAATAAAACCATTCACCATATTTTAATTCATTTCTTTGTTCCCAATAGTTATATTCAGAGCATAATTCACCTATTAAAATAGCAGCATTGATACCAACAGCTTTGATTAATATTTTATTGGTAATTATAAAATTACTACTTGATAACAAACTTGTAATAATCATTTAAAACACAACCTTTCTATTGATTATTTAATGTATATCTTTCAATGCTTTCATCAGCATCTTTAGCAACTAAAATTATTGCATATAAAAAAAGACTTATATTAGCACCTAAAATAAGTCCAATGATTAATCCTAGTAAAAACATATAAAACTCCTTTCCAAACAAAAAAATAATGCTAAAACCAGCATTATTTCTCGATTTATACCAATTTACCATTTCTAAAAAGTTTCGCACCACTTTTGTAAAAATCATGCACCACTTTTACAAAAATTCGCACCACTTTGAAGGTTTTTATTAAATTTATTTAAACTTTTCTAAACTTTATTAAAC
>CANPZM010000068.1 GCA_947589065.1 uncultured Clostridia bacterium | reverse complement strand
TTGGGCTGTAGCCAAGCGGTAAGGCACCAGACTTTGACTCTGGCATGCGCTAGTTCGAATCTAGCCAGCCCAGCCAAGTGATAAAAACCATGCAAATATTGAAATATCAATGTTTTGTATGGCTTATTTTTATTAAATTAATACAATAATAATGCAATAGCATTTTTAATTTATTTTTTATTCTTCAGTCATAAAATTTAGGTTGCGATAATTATATGCTATATGCTATAATTATGATACAAAAAAGAAAAAAGGTGAAATATATGTTTAAAACTAAGAAACTTTTATTAGGAATAGGAATTTTTTGCTTATTTACTATAATATATATACTATCTTTTAGGATAAATATTTTCAATATACATATCTTTTTTTATTATGGTATTTTAAAATTATTAATAATAAGTATAGTGTTAATTATTTTTTTAAAAATTTATAACAATATAAGAAAAATATTTGATATAAAAGATATAATAATTATAGTTTCATTATTTATATTAATAAATTTATTGTTTTTCTGTATGGTACCAGTAACATTAGAACGTTCAATTTCAATTTTTATGTTAAATGATATGAACAATATGCAAGGCATGGAAAAAGAAAAGATAGAAAAAGAATTTATAGATAAGTATGTATATGCTTATAAAGCATTTGATAAAAGGTTAGATGAACAAATGGCAACAGGAACAATTTCAAAAGATGATAATTCAAATGAATATTACATAACAAAAAAAGGAAATGTATTATTAAATATACTGAAAATAATAAATAAAATATATAACGTTAATAGTGTTTTATTAATAGAATAAAGGAGAAAACATATGAAAAAGGTAATAAATATAATATTTTTTGTATCATTTTTTATAATATTAGTACGGTGGAGTTTTAGATAATTGTTCTCAAATTATGAGACCAGATAGAAAAATATTAATATTTTTAACTGTTTTAGCAATAGCTATTCTTTCAGGATTATATTTATTATTCAATAAATTAGCAAATAAGTTAGAAACAATTATTAAAGAAAAAGAAAAAATCATTATAGCTATAATTAGTATAATAATAATTACAATATTAAGTATTAGTGCATGCCTACTTAAAAATTATGGAAGAACTTTAGAAAATGTTGAACGAAAAAAAGATTGGGATTTAAAAATTGTTTATGGATATGTATACAGCTATATAAATAATAGCAAATTTGAAACTGATGAAGAAAAGAATTATATAGATTATATAAAAATGTATAATAATGCAAATGGTGCAATTATTACACTTATCCCAATATATAAAGTTTTTAAATTGTTTGGTAATAATGATGTTTTATTACCAGGAATAGTTCAAAATGTAATATTTATATATATTTCACTAATAGGAATATACTTAATTGCTAGAAAGTTATATGATAAATCAAAAGCTATTTTTATACTATTATTTAGTATTTTTATAGTTTCACCAATTTATCTATATGCTTCTATATTTTATAGTGATACGTTATCTATACCGTTTATTATATTTAATACTGTAATATATGTTTATTTTCGTAATGATGAAAAGAAAATGAATATAGGAATAATACTTATAAGTATTTTAACATTTATAGGATATTTAATAAAAGCAACTGCAATATTTATATCTTTAGCTATAATTATTGATATGATAATTCACTACAAATCAAAAAGTATATCAAAAATTTTGATATTTTTATGTTGTTTTATAATACAATTGGTGATATATAAAAATTTAATAGTACCTAAAGTATTTGATTTTGATATAGAAGAGAATAAAATGCCATTTACACATTTTATTATGATGGGGTTAAAACAAAAATATAAGTATTATTGGGAAGAAGGAGAACATAGATATCTTGTATATGGAGTATGGGATGTAGAAGATGTTTTTTTAACAACTTTTTCAACTGATAAATATATAGATATAAAATTTGATGATTATGGTGAAAGTGAATATTTTACAATGTTATCTAATTCACCTAATTCATATGACCAAAAAAAGAAAATTAATATAGATGAAATTAAGAATAGATTAAAAGAATATGGTTTTACAGGATTAATTAAATTTTTATATAAAAAAGCCAATGAAACTTGGGCAGATGGTACATGTTATGTATCTACTAAATTAAATAGGGGATATATATATGAAAATCCATTAGGAGAATTAGTTAGGACTGAAGGAAAAAACTTCAAATTATATTTTTATTTTGCATTATCTATGCACTTAGCAATGATATTTTTTATTGTATTAGGAAGTTTAGATAGCATATTTAGGAATACCAATGAAGAAATTTGGTTTATAAAATTAGCAATTTTAATGTTAATGGCATTATTAATTATTTGGGAAACACGTAGTAGATATATATTAAATTATTTATTATTATTATATATCAATGTAATACCAGGATTTGATTTTACATTAAGAAATATCAAGAAAAGAAAATTATCTTCAAAACATAGACAAGATACTATAAATCCGCATAAAGTTATAGAAAATAAAGAAAATTAGTTGATTATACATTATATATAAATTATAAGAAGGTTAGGTATATCAATATGAAAAAGTGTATAAAAGAAAATATGGAGATACCACATTTTTTAGCGGATACATGGTGGTTCGCTATGACAAGATTAGATGATGAAAAATTCTTAAAACTAGTAAAAACTAGACAACAACAGGGATTTACAGCAGCACAAATTGTTGTAGGGATTCCACCAGAAGTGGGCTTAAATAACCCAAATGCAAAAAGTATATATGGAAGTGCATATGATATTAATGGTAAAATAAATTATGAGTATTTAAAATTTGTAAAAAAAAGAATAAAAATTATGAATAGTTATGGTTTAACTGCAGTAATATATGGAGCATGGGGACATCAAATTGAATGGATAGGTTATAAAAACATGTGTAACTGGTGGAAAGCATTAATAGAAACAATTGATAATCTTGATGTAATATATTGTTTAACAGGAGAAATTGATATTTGGTGTGATCCTATATTATCAAAGGCACTGTTACCCAATAAGACAACAACTGATTTTTCTATTGAAAATAACAATACAAAAAAATTTTTAAGAAAAGTTTTTTCTATAATATTTAATCAGGATAAACTAATAAAAAAAAGATTAAATAAATGGTCTAAAGTTTTAAAAGTTGTGAACAAATTAACCAATAAGCCTATTATAATACATACGTTGCCTACAAATAGCGGATTTAATGTAGTAGAAGATATTAATTTAGTTTCAGCAAATACTTTTCAAACAGGTCACTCTAAAGAATCTGAAAAATATATATGGAAAAATATTTATGAATCAATTAATAAGTTTCCAGAAAAACCAGTAATAAATTTAGAACCATGGTATGAAGGTATTTTTAATGATTTTTACCAAGAAGATCAACTTAAAGCATTTTGGTTAAGTGCAACAAGTGGAGCTTATGCAATTTGTTATGGTGCTCTTGGAATTTGGAATGTAGGAGACGGAGAATTTTTGTCTCAATGGGGAAAGCAAACTTTTGAACAAGCATTAAAATTAAACACACCTTGTATTTTAGGAAAATCATATAATATACTATTAAAAAATGAAATTTTTAATTGGAATAATATTATAGTCAATTCAATTAATGAGGATTTAATTTCTATAACAAGAGAATCTAAAGAAGGAAAAAAGATTACATATATACCAGAAATAGTTAAATGTAAAACAATTCCAAAGGGACAAATTTTAAATATAGAAACTGTTGAATTTGTTCCTAAATTGCCTGAGAGAGGGGCAGTTGTAATTTTTTCTAATTTTAAAACTATAAAATAAATATAAAAAAGCTAGGTAAAATAAATAGCAATTCTACCTAGCTTTAAATTATTTATAAAAGATATACTTATTTAATTAAATAAAGAGGGATAAAACACATTAAATAAAACAATTTATAAAAAATAGTTGATATTTTTTTATATTTAGGATAAAATCTATAAAGACAAAAATAAGGAGGAAATAATGATAACTTTAGAAGATGTCAAAAAAAATGAAGAGGTTCAAGCATTAATAAAAGGTGCACAAAAACAAATGGACAGCTTACGGATATACAGAACATTCATATAGACATATAGGAATAGTGTCAAAAAGAGCAGGAGATATTTTAGAAAAATTAGGCTATAACTCACATGTAGTAGAATTGGCAAGAATAGCAGGATTTTTACATGACATAGGAAACTGTGTTAATAGAGTAGACCATGCACATAGTGGTGCAATAATGGCATATAACATTCTAAAAGAAATGGGAATGCCATTAGAAGATAGAACAGAAATAATGATGGCAATAGGCAACCATGATGAACAAACAGGAACAGCCGTAAATGATATATCAGCAGCATTAATACTAGCAGACAAATCAGATGTTCATAGGGATAGGGTATCTAATACAAATATATCAACATTTGATATACATGATAGAGTTAATTATGCTGTAACAGATGCACAATTAAATATGGATGTAGAAAATAGAAAAATTATATTAGAATTAACAATTGACACAAATATTTGTCCAGTATTAGAATATTTTGAAATATTTATGGATAGAACAATGATGAGTAAGTATGCAGCAAAATATCTGAAAATATGGTTTGAATTAGTAATAAATGATACAAAACTATTATAATTTAAGGAGGATTAATCATGAAAGGAAATAAATTAAAAATAATAACAATAATTCTAGCAATAGTATTAATTTGCTTAGTTTCTTTTATAGGAGTATATGTGCAAGTTCAAAATAGAATGGAAAATAAGGTAAAAGATTATTCTTTAGGAATGAACTTAAAGGGAGTAAGAGCAATTACATTAAAAGTAAGTGAAGAAACAGAAAGTATAGTAAAAGATTCTGATGGAAATATAGTAAAAGATGCTACTGATGAAGAAATAGAAACAAATGGATATACTAAAGAAGATAAGCCAGTAAACGACGAAAGCATATTAAATGAAGAAAATTATAATAAAACAAAAAAGATATTAGAATCAAGATTAAAAAAATTAAATGTACAAATGTATAATATAAGAACAAATTTAGAAGATGGAACAATCATATTAGAAATACCTGAAAATGACGATACAGATTATATTGTTAGTAATGTAAGTGAAGTAGGTAAATTTACTATAACAGATTCAGAAGATACAGATAATATATTAATGGATAATAATGATATTAAGACTGCAAAAGTATTATATAATTCAACAACAAGTGGAACAGTTGTATATTTAGATATTGAATTTAATAAAGAAGGAACTAAAAAATTAGAAGAAATTAGCAAACAATATGCAACTGTAGAGCAAACTTCACAAGACACATCAACATCAGAAGAAACTTCAGAAGAAGCAACAGAAGAATCAGAAGAAGTAACAGAGGAAAGCGAAGAAAAAACTCAAAAGAAAATTACAATGACAATAGATGGAAGTACATTAATATCAACAAGTTTTGATGAAGTTATAGAAAATGGAACAATACAAATGTCTATGGGAAATGCAACAACAGATACAGAAAAATTGCAAGAAAATATACAAAGTGCAACCACAATAACAACTTTATTAGAAACAGGAAAATTACCAATAGAATATACAACAGATGGAAACGAGTATGTACAATCAAATATAACAAATGACATGATTTTAAAAATGGCTATTATTGTAGCAATAATAATTGCAATATCATTAATAATATTAATAATAAAATATAAAACATTAGGATTATTAAGTGCAATTTCGTTTATAGGATTTATTGCAGTATATTTATTAATAATAAGATATACAAATGTAAATCTTACAATTGAGGGAATAATAGGAATATTATTAATTTTAATATTAAACTATATATTAAATATGAATATATTGAAAAAAATGAAAGATGATGATGAACCATCAAAAATTATAAAAAATTCATTTTTAGAATTTTTATTAAAAATAATACCAGTATGTATAATTAGTATAGTATTCTGTTTTATAAAATGGACTGCTATAAATACTTTTGGAATGATGATGTTTTGGGGAATAGCAATGGTATTTATATATAATTTAATAATAACAAGAACTTTGGTAATTTTAAAAACTGGAAAATAGGAGGTAATATAAATGAAACAAATAACAAATAAAACAAAAATTATATATTTAATATCATTAATAATTATAATTGTTGGAATAATTGTAATTGCAACAAAAGGATTTAATTTTGACTTAAATTATGAAGCAACTAAACAAGTAGAATTGATAATAGGGAAGGAATTTAATATTTCAGATATAAAGCAAATAACTAACGAAATATTTGGTAAACAAAAAGTATTAATACAAAAAGTAGAAGTATATGGAGATATGATTTCAATAAAATCATCTGATATTACTGATGAACAAAAGACAAGTTTAGTAGAAAAAATAAATGAAAAATATCAAACAGAATTAAAAGCTGAAGACATAGTATTAAAAACAATACCACATACAAGAGCAAGAGATATTATGAAACCATATGTAACACCATTTGCTATTGCAATGATAATTGTATTAATATATATGGCAATAAGATATTTTAAATTAGGCATAATAAAAACAGTAGTAAAAACATTATTTGTAACTATATTTGCACAACTAATATTAATTGCTATTATAGCAATTACAAGAATACCTTTAGGACAAATTACAATACCAATGATGATATTTATATATGTAATTTCAATTTTGGGAGTAACAATAAAAAATGAAAAAGAATTAAAAAAACAAAAACTAGAAGAAAGTAAATAAGGTATAGTTATATTTAACAGACTGCACAAATAATAATTAGTTAATAGTAGTTTTATAATATTTACTAAAAACTTATAATAATTATATTGTGCAGTTTGGTACCTTAATATAAAAATATAAAAAAATGAAAAAAATTGTAAAAATGTATTGACAATATAAAAAAAATTTAGTATACTAAAACTCGTCGAAAGGACATGGTCGCATAGCTCAGCTGGGAGAGCATCTGCCTTACAAGCAGGGGGTCATAGGTTCGAGCCCTATTGCGACCACCATGTTTTTACGGCCCGGTAGTTCAGTTGGTTAGAACGCTAGCCTGTCACGCTAGAGGTCGACGGTTCGAGCCCGTTCCGGGTCG
>CANPZM010000067.1 GCA_947589065.1 uncultured Clostridia bacterium | reverse complement strand
ATTTCCTTATCTTTTATTGGTGAAATGTGATTGTTTATCATTTCTACCTTTTCTGGTATTATATCTAGTGCTACTACCTCATTGTGTTGACTTAGTAGTGTTGCTATTGATAGGCCTACATAACCTGTCCCTGCTACAGCAATTTTCATTTTATTTTCTCTCTCCTTCTTTTTTCATTTTTTTGCTAAATATAATATTCTTTATCTTTATTATCAAATTATTAAAATCTTTTCTATAAAATAATAATATTCCAATAAATATTACAAAAGCGGATATTATTGAAGTTATAAATCCGTTTATAATCCAATTAAAATAATTTGGTTTTTCTGATAAATTTATACACTTCATGATTAAAAAAATTACCAAAAATTCTATTATTGATATCATACATTTTTTAAATGTAATAATTCTCTTTCGTTCTATAATATTATCAGACATATAATTAGAAAACATTATTGTCTTATAAAGACTAGCAACTAAAGTACCAATTGCTACTCCAATTAAACCATATTTTATGACAAGAATTATAGATATTGTTATATTTAATATTACTTCCATAATTGCATATTTTTTTGTTTCTTTAAAGTGTCCAGCAGCTTGTACTACAAATTGATATGGCAAACGTATAGAATATAAGAATTGTCCTCCCAAGATAATATAAGCAAATGCTGGCTGTATATAATTAACATCTGTAACACCTTTGGTATATATTACTACAAATTGTAAAATTAGAATTATTGCACAACTATGAATCAATGTTGATAAGCTATAGGTAATTAGCTCTATTACTGATAAGTTTTCTTGTAACTTTTCTTTTTCATTATTAGCAATCATATTACCAAAAGCTGCATCTATTCCATTTGTAAAAGCAGTAATAAAACGTCTTAAACCATTTACTACTAAATTGTAAATACTATATACTGAAACAAGCATAATATTAGAAAAAATAGATAAAACCATTACATCAGTATTATTATTAACAAAAATTGCAGCTTGATGCCAAAACGCGTGCCATCTTTGTGAAATAGCTTTGTTGTCAGGTTCTACATTTTTTTTAATTTTATATTTCCTTTTTACATATATACTTAAAACTACTGGATAAATAGCAAAAGCAATTGCACTACCTAGCTTTACCATATGTATAGAAGCTCCAGATAAAATTAATATAGATGCAATAACTATATTTAATATATAACAAATAGATTTAATTATTGAAGATATATATAATCTTTGGTCTGCTTGTAATAATATTAAATATGTTATACCAAATAAAGATTCCGCAAAAGTATTTATTCCAATTATAATAAATAGTGAAAATGTAAAAATCCAACTAAATTGAGTTTTTACAAGTAATGGATAAATACTTGCAAAAACTATTATGCCAAATGCTAAAATAATTGCAACTTTTTTCATAAAATTATCTGTTGCTTTTATAATACCGTTTACTTCATTGGAATCTTTTTCAGCTAATGGTTTGTATAAAGCTGCCTTAGTAGCCCCTCCTATACCTGATCTTAAAAGTATAGCACAAGATAAGAATTGTGTTATTGAAGTTGTTAATCCATTATATTCCGAGCCAAATCTAGATAATATAAGTCTTGGAAGGATAAATGAACAAATGATTGCTACAAGGTCTTCAATGATACTCATTATTGTATTAATTATTGTTTTTTTGCCTCTCATTTTGATTTCTCCTATTTTATAAACCTTACAAATTCATCTAAACTAATTCTATTTGAAACTGGTACTTTAATTATTCCTTCAATGTTTCCAGCACCAATCATACAAATTATTTGTTCATCATCACTTATATTATATTCTTTTCTTATATTTTCCCAATTTTTATTCCAAATAACTGGTCTTTGTATTGTGCAAGAACCAAGTCCATAAAGATGAAGTGCTAGTGATAAATACCCTGCATATATACTAGAAGAAACAATATATTGATTTATTTCATCATACGTATATGAACTTAATTTGCCTGTTATAAGAATCAATTTATCTATTGAATTTGCAAATCCACCTACACCCTCTAATTGGTCTATAATATTTTTCGCTTTTGTTTTGTCTATAACATATACCCTTGTTGCTTGTCTATTACAAGCGGATGGACAACTTTGGGCTAATTTCACTGCCTTTTTTATAATACTTTCATCTATTGGTTTTGACGAAAAAGTCCTAACACTGTGCCTAAGTGTTATAAATCTTTCTATTTCAGAAATATTAAAATTCAAATCTCTAGTGTCTAGATTAATTGTTCCACCGAAGTTTTTACTTATTTTATTATCATATTTTTTTATAAAGTTTCTCATCTTTTCTATAAAATCATCTGTATATCCTGCTTCATCATGAAATTTTATATAATAATTTATTGCAGATGCAGCCATTGAAATTGCTTCATCAAAATATGGAGAATGATATTTTTCTAACTGTTCAATCATTCTCATCATTTCTTCATGTTTTTTGTGTCCAAAACCTAATCTTACATCTTTAAGGCATAACCCTTTTTCAATAGAATGAGTTTTTCTAATAAGATCTCCTGCAATGGCATTTGGATTTTTTTCATTTCTATCATAATATTTAGAAAATTTAAAAATACTTCTAATATTTTTAAAAATATAATTTAACTTTTTTTTCATTACACACTCTCCTCTTTTTCAATATAAAAATTTTGATAATCTTATTTTATTATGTTCAACATATCACCTATTTTATTATCCCACTCTTTCGGTTCAATTATTCCAAAACCTGCAGCTGGGAAAAAAGTCATTTCTCCAAAGTATATTTTACCATTTACATTATAAAAATCCACTCTTACAAATGGAATACATTCAGATAAGATTTCTGCATATTTAATCATTTCTTTAATATTACTTGGAATATCGATTTTTTTTGTAAAATCTGGTGGAAAAGATATTTCGCCAAATTTTAGCAAATTATTCTCACAGTCATAATAATTTGCCCTATGATTATCAAATCTATCAAAATCAACTTTAAAAAACTTTACCTTTCCATTGAAACAAAAAAATTTATAGTCCTTTAAATCGTCTGATTTATTATCTTTTACATATTTTTCAATAATAATCCTTGGTTTAACATTTTTATATGGCCACTCTCTACCATACCAATACCAATTTCTTTTTAGCCATTTTTTTAGTTGTTCGATTGTAGCTTTTTTATTAATATTATTTTTATCATTACAAATAATATTACTATGTGACCCATGATTACATTTTATTACGAACTTTTCTGGTAATTCATTAAAGGGAATATTTTTTGGATTTTCACCATCCCATAATAAAGGAATTAATAATTCTTCGCCTAATTTCTCCTTAACATAATTTCTCACTTCATATTTATCTACCATTTGAGTATATTCACTTTTTCTATTATAAATTTTTAAATATTGTAATTTTTCATTATATGTTTTTGGATTATCAAAGTTTATTTTTTTACCAAATTTGAGATAAAAAATTACATTTAAATATATTTTATCAGGTACCCAGTTTAGTAATCCCCTTGTACTTAGTGCTATTATAAGCTTACATAAAAATTTTCTCATATTTTCGTCCCTTCCTAATCTTGTAGCATAGATAAATAATTTTTTAAATTATTTTTTAACATTTTTTAAAGAATCTTGTAAGTATGATTCTGAGTTTTTCCTCATACTTTCTATTTTCTTATTAACTTTTTCATAATCAATATTATCTATTAATTTTCTTATTATATCATCTTTATTATTAATTAATCTGTTTTCAAGAGTAATTTCCTTTAAATAATTATTTACTTTGTTTTTATTCCTATTTATTGATACAAATTTTTTTTCAAAATTACTTGAAAAAATTGTCCCGTGAAATGTGTCTGTAATAACAAAATCCGCATTAAACATATAATTTATAAAATCTTTTGGTTCATTATGTGTATGTATATCGCACCATTTAATTTTTTCTGTTCCACTTACTATTTGTAAATTTTTATCTTTAGCAAATTTTTTTAACTTGCATATTTGTTCGTCATTTAAATCTTCAAACAAATATAAAAAAATATATTTAAATTCAAATTTTTGGCTTACTTTGTTAAAAAAATCATTTTTTCGTAATAATAATGTTGGATCACATACTATAGCTATATTTTTTTCAGTAAATTGTTTTATGATATCATAAGTATAAAAGTCTCTCACACTTAAAAATTGGCAATTATTTAAATAATTAATTAATTCAGGATATTTTTCAATTCTTTCTTTTTTAGTGTTTGCGACTGAAGCAGCATAAGAAATAACAGCTTTCCCATAAAAAGCTCCACCCCAAAGAAATTTTCTCAAATGTGTTAAATTTTTACTATCCAAATTCCAAATAGTGTCGCTTCCTAAAACAAAGCAATCAATATCTTTCATAGCATGCTTATATTTTATACTGTTAAATTCTTGTTGTTTTTTTATAAAACGTCTATTTTGTTCAATGTATCTTTTTACTTCATCATTATCTCTAGATAATATTTTTTTTATTGTTCTTAATTTCGATTTTATTCTAACTTTCAAAGTATAATTTACATCCAAAAAGAATACCTCATGACCATATTCTTCTATTTTCTTTCTCAATGCATATGCTTGATAATAACTGCCACAATTTAATGTTTTGTATAACGTAACTATACATACTTTCATTTTCTCTTTACTCCTAATTATTTCTTTCATTATATTTTTTTACTAAATTTAATAATATCTCTGACCAAGCTTCACAATCTAATAAATTTTGTAATACTAATCCTTTTTTCTTTAAAAAAACTTTATTAAAATAAAACTCATTTAATTTATTCATTGTGATTTTATTAAGTACTTTAAAAATTAAAGAATCACTTAATAAATCAAGTTTTTTTAATAAAATGTATTTGTTTTTTTCTGAGAATTCATCATATTTCTTCTTCAAAAATTTTTTATCATCTATTCTTTCACTTCTTTCAAAATATTCTTTTAATATTTCCTCAGTAATTAAATTTTCAGCTTTAGTTATTTTACTGCCTTTTCTCTGTGTTATTATATAGTTCATTTTATCAATTTTATGATTTCCTATAATATTAAAACTTAATAACATTCCATTATCACATTCTTTTCTTTTAAACCTATCAAAAATAAAATTGCCTTGTCCGTATATAATATATTTACCTTGATAGATTTCTTCAGAACCTATACAATGACTATGTTGGCACACAACCAAATCAGCACCACATTCAATAAATCTTCTACATCTTTCTTGTAATTCCGGTGACGGATATGGATAATATTCTTTTCCACCATGATAAAGCACAATAAGGAAATCAACATTGCTATTTTTTATTGCATCAAATGAATAAAATTGATGATAGGGTTCAACCCCTTGTTCATTTTCTTTAGCTATTGAAAATTCATGTTCACAACACGCATAAATGCCTATTATATAATTTTCTACTTTATGTATCCAAATATTATTACCTTTATCGTTAATGTTGTTTTTTATACCTCCATATTCAATATTATTTTCTTCTAATATTTTTTTTGTGGTACATAATCCTTGTATTCCATGATCCATAATATGATTATTAGCTAAATTTAAATATGTTGGTGAAAGTTTTTTTATTCCCTTAATAGATTCAACACTTGCTCCTAATGTTGGTCCTATTTTCTTTATTGGTGTTTTATTTGATATTAAAGGTGTTTCTAAATTATAAATTTTTATATTTGCATTTTTTATAATATCTAATAATTCTTCACCAACTAATTTTTTGGCATCCCCCTGTATAAATACATCTAAATTTGTAGAAGTTGGAACTAAATCGGCACCAATAATTACATTTAATTTATTCATAACTTTAAAACCTTTCATTAATATTTTTATATTTAAGTCTCTTTTTAGTTCGTTTTCTCTTATGAAATCTTACAATTATATTTTCATGTATAATTGTAAAATTTCATTTATATATTTTTTCCTTTATTTTCATATTCTCTTCTTTTATATTTAAAATATAAATACTATATATTACAGCAATATATAATTGTGTAGAATCTACCTCAAATGATATTGCAGCAACATCTGCTATTAGAATTGCAAACATTAATACATTTACTAATAACAAATTTCTGTTTTCTTTTTTAACAAAGCTTCTAATTAATAAATTAAAAGGCATTATATAATAAAGTATCAATCCTATAATTCCCAAATCAGCTGTTATTTCAAGATAATTATTATGAGCATAATACATCATACTATTGTAATATCTATAATTATCCAAACCTATACCAAAAATTGGATGCTTTTTAAATACTTCATATGCACTTTTAGCAAAGTCCATACGATCCATTGTTGACATATCTCCTCCATTTTGATTAGTTAATGCAAAAAACATTTTTTCAATTCTGTTTCCAAGAACATTATATAATTGTTCTATATTCATAACCAAATAAAATAAAATTGCTACAATTATCATTACCTCAATAAGCTTTTTTATACTTTGTAACATGTTTTTAGATTTTAATAACATTAATAATGAAACACCTATAATTGTTATTAATAAAGCTTTTTTTGAACCACATAAAAATGAAAAAGCTAGAAAAATAATAAAAAGTAATAAATTTTTTTTCTTTTTGGTTTCCTGAAAGTAATGAAATAATATTAATGCGGCATATGTTAATACTAACGAAGCGCCATTATTACCATATCCTATATAATTTCCTACTCTTTCTGTTCCCCATGCATTTACTGGAACCTGAATAAGCATCCTTACAATCAAAATAATTGATCCAATAGTTATGTATTTTAAAACTTTTCCTAAATCGTCTTTTTCTCTTATGTATAAAATAATAGAAAATCCAACCATAGTTTCTTGTATTAATGATCTTACTGTTATTAGTACATTATTGATCGAATTCGTTGCCCAAAATAAAGATAAAAATGCCCAAAAATCAAAAAAACCAAACCATATCAAATACTTTATTTTATCTATGTGAATTTTTCTTTCTTTAAATTGCATTATATATATTATTATAGAACAAAATACTTGAATACCTGCCATTATTAATGAATAATCATGGAAAGCAAAAGTTACTACAATTAATAGCATAGCCGCTAAGTCTTTTATGTTAATAGTTAATTTTATCTTCATAATTTCACCTTAATTTACCTTTATATATTAGAAAGTCCATGATATTTTTTGAACGTTTTTCTAGTGTTAACTTTTTTGACTTGTATAAGCTTTCTTTAGACATAGAATATTGTTTATCTTTATTGCTTTTTAATTCCTTAATAGCTATCTTTAGTTCTTCTACATTGTTGGGATCAATTAATATTGCATTTTTTTTATCGAGAATATCATAATTAAATTTTCTGTCTGATGAAATAATCGGACATCCGCATGCCATCGCCTCAACAATTGCATTACAGCA
>CANPZM010000066.1 GCA_947589065.1 uncultured Clostridia bacterium | reverse complement strand
TTTAGATGATATTGACTTAAATAAATTCAAAGAATTAACTAAAGATAATAAAGATGATAAGGAAGTGATATAAAATGAAATTTGAAAAAGAAATAAAAATAAATAGAATTGAGAGTATAAATAATATTATTGAAAATAGTTATACTGAAATAACATTTGATGGAGCATTATCGAATAAAGAATTTGAAAACATATTTAATAATTTTGTCTATAAAAGAAGACAAAGAATTATTAGAAATATTAGAAAGGTGTAAAAATGTTAATAGTAAATAAAACTGATTTATCTTATCAATATTTAGGTTGGATAATAGATAAATTAATAGAAATGGAAAAAGGTGAATTTTATGACTAGAGTATTTAGAAATAATTTTGGAAGGAAAACTGTTAAACCATTTAAAAAAGAAGATATAAATAGTATGATTGTTGTATGTAAAAAAAACAAACAGCAAGCTGAAGAAAGTAATAATAACGAACAAATATATTTATGGGATCGTAATTATATGATGTTACATCTCGGTAGAAATCTAGCTTTTAGAATAGAAGATTTAGTACAATTAAAAATCAATAATTTTAATAACGGTGGTATTTATTGGCGAGAATTTAAAACTGGAAAGGAACAATCTTTTGAGTTGCACCCTACTCTTAGAAAAGAAATTGATGATTATATAAATCGTAATAAATTAGTTGATGGTGAATACTTATTTAAAAGCCGTAAAGGTTCTAATAAACCTATTACAAGACAAAGAGCTTGGCAGATTATCAAACAATTAGCTGAAGAAGTAAAAGTTTCATACCCTGTTGCAACTCACTCATTACGTAAATATTTTGCAAGACAATATTATGAACAAACTGGGGACTTAATCGGTTTAAAAGAAATGCTAAATCATTCTAGTGAAGTTGTTACCTTACGTTATATTTGTTGGGATGAGGATACAAAAAATAGTAAAAGAAAAAATTTTTATTTGGGCGGTTAAAATGTATAAATCTCATATATTAGAAGGTACAGTACTAATAAAGACAAAGGGACTTGTTTCAGAATTAAATAAATCAATATATAACAAGAAAAAATAAAAATAATGATAACAATTTTACATAATGAAAAAAAGTAAATTGGTAAATAAAAAAACAGTTTTCTAACAATAGAAAAATGATTATTAAATCTAGGGAAAACTACTCTTTTAGAGTATGGCTTATGAATTTAACAGAATTAAGTCATTATGTAAAATTCCAATATATAAGATGGAGGTGTGAAGATGTTTAATAATACAACAGTATCAATATCAATAAAAAGGTTCGAAGAATTAATTAGAACTGAAACGAAATATAATTATTTATATTCCCTTCTTTTAAATCATTTTAAATATGAATTTAACGGAATTTGCGATTATTTAGATGATATTGACTTAAATAAATTCAAAGAATTAACTAAAGATAATAAAGATGATAAGGAAGTGAAATAAAAATGAAATTAGAAAAAGAAGTTAAAAATTTACATTTTTCTGATAAATTAAATCTTAAAAGAAAACGTTTTGATTTAATTTTTAAAGACTTTTTGTCAAAAAAAGAACTTGATAATTATATTAAATATTTTAATAAAAAAGTGAAAGTGACTCTAGAAACAGAAGAACCAATACTAGATGATAAAGAAAGAAAATATTTAAGTAATGTTATTAGACCATTTAGAGATAGAGTGTTATGTATTAAAAAAGAAAAAAATTACTATTATGACAAACAACAAATAAAAATTTATTTGACTGACACTAATATTCCACTACCACTTTTTGAAAATAATACAATGTACAAAGGTATGAAATTATATATGGAATATTCGTTAGAGGAGTTGGGATTATGAAAAGTCAAAAAAGTGCAGTTATATTTGCCAATATTATAATGTTTATATTTTATACAAGTATTTTTATATTTATGATAAGTTTTATAATTTCTATAATACAACACAAACTTAACATAATTGCAGTATATTCAATTGTACCATTTACATTATCGTTATTTGGCAGTTTATTAACTGAAAGAACTGATAATTTAGAGTTTAAATCTAATATAATACATAAGGCGATATGGTATTGGAATAAATAATTTTTTAAATAAGATAGGAGAGTGAATAAGATGAAAAATGAAATAACAATAGATGGAATAGTATATGTAAGAAAAACAAGTACATATAAAAAATATGATGAAATAAAATTCCAATATATAAGATGGAGGTGTGAAGATGTTTAATAATACAACAGTATCAATATCAATAAAAAGGTTCGAAGAATTAATTAGAACTGAAACGAAATATAATTATTTATATTCCCTTCTTTTAAATCATTTTAAATATGAATTTAACGGAATTTGCGATTATTTAGATGATATTGACTTAAATAAATTCAAAGAATTAACTAAAGATAATAAAGATGATAAGGAAGTGAAATAAAAGATGATGAAAAATAAAAAAAAGTTTATAACTGCAGAAGACATGCATGATTTAGTGCTTAATTTACCAATAGATGAATATTACAGTCTATTTCAATTAATGTTTACACATATAACTAATTTTATTTATGAAGCTGAACAATTAGCTAACAAATATAATCAAAGGCTAAAAGATTCACAAAGTAATGATACTATATAGGGGTATTGGTTGAATTAGAAAGGGATTATATATGATTGTATTTAAGAGTTATAATGATACTTATCATGAATATAAAATAGAACTGCTGAATTTAGAAAGACTAGAAGATAAAAAAAATAAAATAAGGGATAAGTATTTTAAAATTACTTCTTCTATAAAAAATGCAGGAGATGTATTATCATCAACAGTTGATTATGATGATAAATATACTAACTACTTGATCGAACTTGAAAATACAAATATAGAAGCTAAAATAGAAGAACAAAAAAATGTAGTTAATAAATTAAAATATTATTTAAATAGCATGCAATATCATATATCCTGTTTGAAGGGAATAGAGTATCAAATCTTTTATGAAATAATATATAATAACAAAAACGTAAGTAAAGCTATTGAATATGTAGCTGAATTAAATAATAAAGAACCAAATACAATTTGGATAAATTACTATCCAAATATCAAAAATGAATTAAAAAAATTTGAAATTTTAAAAGAAAAATAACTAATACAAAATTGTAAGAAAGGAATTAATTATTAAATGAGCAATCAAGAATTTAAAGAATATTTGAAAAGAAAAAATGCAGGTAAAGTTACACTAAAAGATTATGATTTTAATGATTGGCTTTTATACAATATAGAACATAATAGAAAATTTCAATTTGTTATTAAAATTGTAATACCAGTTATTGCATCAGTTATAACTACATTAATTGTCCTTAAGATAATTTTATTGCAGAAAGGAGATTAAAAAATGGAAACAAAAATTAAAAATTTAGAAACAAGACTTACTTATCTAGAGAGTAAATATTTAAGAATGGGGGAAGACTTAAATACATTAAGAATAGTAAATTTTTTAAGTTTAGGAATAATTATCGGTTCAATTTTAACATTAATACTTCTATATTCATAATGCATCTTTTTTAAATTTTTTAAAAAAATAAAAATATCAAGTGAATATCAAGTAAATAGTATGATAGTATGGTATCGTAAGAATTTACAATGATTCTTGCCTCATCGCACTTTATAACTAGGAGATATTTATATCTCTCTATTTTTTTGTATGGTGATACAAATGAAAAAAAGAAGAAAAAGAAGAGTTTATCATGACTGGTCAAAAGAGATTGCTGAAGGTAAAATAAATCAATTTTATAATTCTACCGATTTTGATATTGCAAGAGAAAAGGTTTTAGCAAGAGATAAATATACTTGTCAATTCTTTTTAGGAAAGTGGAACGATGGAATTCATAAACCAAATAAAATAAAAATAGTTAAGGCTAATGTAGTTCATCATATAATTCCAATAAAAGAAAGACCAGACTTAGCATTAGATATAAATAATATGGTTAGTTTATCTTTTGAAGCTCATGAGATTATTGAAGATAGAAACAAATGGAAGTTTTTAAAGACAAGAAAAAACTTAACGAAAGAAAAATGGTAAAAAAATTTATCATACCCCCCATCAAAAACTAAGCAAATTCATATACTTATGGAGAGCGGGTGTGTGGTAGAGACTATTTCACTCTCACGCGTGCGTGCGTATGAATGGGGGGAATATATGAAAGTGGTGATACTGTGAAAAAAAAGGAAATTGATGCTATAGAAAAAGATATAAAAAATCAATTAGAAATGCAATCTAAATATGGAAAATATTATGATGATTTAGTAAGAGATTATTTGTATTTAATTAAAACTAGAGAAAAATTAAAAGAAGATATAGACGACAAAGGCATTAGATATGAATTTAAAAATGGAAACGGAATTAAACAAGAAAAACCAAACGAATCAGTATCACATCTTATTAAAGTCGAACAATTATTGTTAAAAATAGTTAATGATTTGGGTATAAATAATAAGGCTTCGCCAGAAGATCCAAATTATAAATCTAAACAAAACGGTGATGATGTTGAAGATGATTTACTGTAAAGAAGTAGATAAATATTTAAAATATTATGAAAATAACAAAAAATATTTTAATGAAGAACGTAAGCTGCTAATTGAGAATATTGTAAAACCAACACTTCAAAGAACTGATATTATTTTTGATGAATCAATGTATAAAAAATGTTTGAAATTTTGCGAAAAATGGTATTACCCATTATTTCCATTTCAAAAATTTATCTATGCATTTGCATTTATGTATAAAGATGATATTCCCGTTTTTAGAACATTTATTATTGTTATGGGTCGTGGTGGTGGGAAAGATGGATTTATAGTACCATTATTGCACTTTTTTACAACAGAAATTTATGGAATACCAAATTATAATGTTGATATAGTAGCAACATCAGAAAGCCAAGCTAATGATACTTATGATGTAGCCTATCAAGTTCTTGAAAGCAATAAGGAAATATTTTTTAAATATTTTTATTGGAACATGGAATATTTTGTTAATAGGAAAACAAAATCAAAATTTAGATTCAATACATCAAATGCAGGTACTAAAGATGGTAAAAAAACTGGTGCATTGTTATTTAATGAATATCATGCGTATTTGACAGATAAAAGTATTAAAGTGTTTCAAAGTGCTTTGGGTAAAATTAAACATGGTAGAATTTTTATAATAACATCGAACGGATATGTTAGAGGTGGACCTCTTGATGAGTTATTATCAGTTTGTAATAACATTTTAAAATCTGGAGATAATACACTTAAATATTTCCCATTTATTTGTAAACTTGATTCAGAAAAAGAGGTCGATGATCCTGAAATGTGGATTAAAGCTAATCCATCACTACCATTTTTACCAGAATTACAATCTGCAATTCAAGATGATTATAATGAACAAAAAGTAATGCACTCGAAGAGGAGTGAATTTTTATGTAAAAGAATGAATTTACCTGCAGAACGTGATGATATGATTTTAACCTCATGGGAGAATATTTTAAGAGCATCATATAAAGATGTAGATAATGAAATTCCTAGAGATTATAATGTCAAAGAAAAGCAAACAGCAATTATTGGTATAGATTTTGCATCACTTCATGATTTTGCATCAGTTGGAATTTTAACAAAAATTGATGATGAATATCAATGGAGACAAAAAACAATAATCTGTTCATCAAATCAATTTTTCAAAGATATTAAATTTCCATTTGATAATGCTGGACAAAAAGGCTTTGAAGATTTCATTGTTGTAAATACACCTACAATTGACGAAACTTTAGTAATTGATTTTGCAATGGAATATATTGAAAAATATAATGTTCAAAAAATAATTATGGATACATATAGGTTTAAATTGTTGAAAAAAACATTTGAAGAAAAGGGAATAGTAGCAGAAGATAAGATGCACCCAAGTGGATTGGTGAGAATGATAAGATATCCAGCATCAATAGCTTCTATTATTGCACCAAAATTAGAAATACTTTTTGAAAAAGGTAATTTGAATATTGGTGATAGTGCAATTATGCGATGGTCAATTAATAATACTTGTGTCATAACAAAAAAAGATGGAAATATGGCATATGAAAAAGTAGAACCAAAATTAAGAAAAAATGATCCGTTCATGGCAATGGTATGTGCATTTAGTGCTAGTGAATTATTGGAAGAAAGAATTGAATACGTTTACATTTAGGAGGTGATACAAATGAAGTTATTTCAAAAAAATAAAAATATAGATAATTTTATTGATGTTTTATTAGGAATGAAATCAAAACAATTACAGACTAAATATCACGCAATAGAACATGCAATTGATTTAATTGCGAAAACTATATCTAAATCTGAAATACAAGTTTATCAAAAAGATAACGAAGATAAAATAGTTCCACAAAAAAATAATATTTATTATACTTTGAATGTCGCACCAAATAATAATGAATTTGGTACTTCATTTTTTTATAAAGTATTAAGTAAATATTTACATGAAGAAGAGGCATTAATTGTTTATTTTAAAGGTAAACTTTATTTAGCTGATAGTTTTACAGTATCATCAAGTATATTGTTACCAAAATTATATTCAAACGTTCAAATTTCAGATAATAAAGGTAATTGTATGACATTTGATAAATCTTTTAATTCTGATGAAGTTATTTATTTAGATTTAAAAGCATCTAACATAAAAGAAACTTTAGATAATTATTATAGTGAATTAGGAAATTTTATAGGACTTGCGAGTCAAAAATATAAATTATCTAATTTTCAAAAATTTAGATTGAAGTATCCAGGAGGACCTGTAGCACTAAAGGATCCAGAAACTGGGAATGCAATAACTTATGAAGAATATAAAGAGAAGTTAATAAGTGGATTATTTGAAGAAAAAGATAGTGTAATACTATTATCAGAAGCTTTTGATTTAGAAAAAATTGAAATGGGACAAGCCACAAAATCTGATGAGTGGGAAAAGTTAGAAAAAAAATGGTCTGATACAGTAGCAATGTCATTTAATATTCCACTAGATATTTTTTATGGAAATAAAACGGATAAATCAACTTCTACAAATGATTTTATTACATTTGGTGTTATCCCTCATTTGCAAGTTTTAGAAGATGGTTTAAATGCAAGAATTATTAAAAAAGAAAAATATTTAGAAGGTGAACGTATTAAAATCAATCGTTTAAATATGAAACATTATGATATTTTAGAAAGTGCAACTAATTTGGATAAATTATTTGCTGATGGATTCAGTCATAATGAATTATGTGAGATGATGGGAATTGCAACAATTGATGAAGATTGGGCTAATGAACACTATATCACAAAAAATTATTTAAATGTTAATATTGATACCATTGAAGGAGGTGATGAATAATGAATGATAAATATTTCCAATTTGAAAAAGTGGACAATACTACAACTGAGTTATACATTTATGGAGATATTGCTAAGCCAGATATGATTGATCGTTGG
>CANPZM010000065.1 GCA_947589065.1 uncultured Clostridia bacterium | reverse complement strand
TGTGCCTCTTCTGTATATTTTCCTGTCTTTTCTTCTGGTTCTTCTATTAATGTATATCCAGGAATTTCTTTCTTATCTGGGTCTACATCAAATTCTCTACCCACCTTATCATCCTTTGTCACTGCATCTTCGATTTCTTCATCTGTTGCTTTATCCTTATACCTTACTGTCACTTCTCCTCTTACATCTATTACTGTATCTACGTCATCTTCTTCCTCATAATGTGTATTTGTTTTAAATAAATCTAATCTTCCTGTTACTTCATTTGTCATCTTCTCTTCTAATATATCTATATCTGTAAATACTACCTCTATATCTTTTTGTATAATAATTACTTTATTCTGATTTTCAAATGAATCTATGTCTTTTATTTCATCTACCCATGTTATTGTCATTTCCTCAGCATCATATGTTCCTCCTGCTAGCTCTGACAAATTCTCATCTATATGATATGGTAATTTATCTACTATTGTTACTCTTCCATCTCCTATATAGTCATCTACTATTCCTACATATCTTATTGTATATTGGACTTTTTCATCTTTTTCTGAAATCTTTTCTGGTCCATCTTTTATTATATCTGTCTCTGTTACCTTTGGATCTTTTAAATTATAATAGTATATTACTTCTTTTGGCTCTTTTGTCATCTGTCCTTCCGCATCACCATCTGTATAAATATACTCATAGTTTGGACTTATTTTATCTGATTTACTAGTTACATATTCCTCTCCTATATTTCCTTCTAATAATTCATCTTCTACTTCTCCGCCATTCTTTGTTGGTACTTTTGTATCTGTTCCAAATATATAATGATGAACTACTACTTTTGCATAATTTATTGAATTAGTAACTGTTAATCCTTCTTCTACATCATCACCTGTAATAGATTTATCATAAAATTTTAATCCCTTTTCTGTCTTCTCTCTTTCTTCTAATGTATATTCTATCTGATCCCTATTTTCATCATATTTTGGTAAATCTCTAAATACATATTTCCATGTATTTTCATCTCCTGCTTTATTATCTACACTTAATGTTACTTTCTTATCATCAACTCCATTTTTCTTTAATACAATCTCTATCTCTTTTGGCCTCTTTCCATGTTCATCATCATTATCTGCCCATACCTTCGTTACCGGTATATCTATCTTAAAGTCTGTTATCGTTTTCTCTGTATCTTTCTTTTCATCAGTCTTCTTTGGAGTCTTTAATTCGATTTTTCCTGTTGCCTCATTTGTCATTTCCTCTGCAGTTACATCTATGTCTGTAAATACTAGTCTTAGATTTTTTATTCTGTTGATTTCATTATTAGTTCCAGTAAATGAATTTATTCCTTTTATTTCTTCTGTCCATGTTAATGTCTTTGCATCTGGATTATATATTCCTTGTTGTGTATCAGACAATTGTTGATTAATATGATATGGTAATTTATCTACTATTGTTAATGTTGCATCTCCTATATAGTCTTGTATTGTTGCTGTATAGTTTACTGTATATGATACTTGTTCATCTTTTTCTGTTATCTTTTTAGTTCCGTCTTTTGTTATTTTTGCAGTAATTGTTGGGTCTTTCAATTGATAATAATATGTTACCTCTTTTGGCTCTTCTGTCATATTTCCTGACACATCTCCATCAACTCTTGTGAATTCATAGTTATCTGCTACATTTTCTGATATATGTGTATCATAATGTTCATCTATTGTTCCTTCTATTAATTCATCATCTACTACCGCTCCATTTCCTAGTTTTGATGGCACCTTTTCGTTTTCTGTTCCATCTATATAATGATGTACAGTAACTTTTCCATAATTAATTGTATTTGTTATTGTAAAGCCTTTCTCTACGCTTCCTATTGCTTTTCCTTTTATATAAAATTTCAATTCACCTGTTGCTTTTTCTCTTTCCTCTACCGTATATTCTAATTCTTCTCTTGTGTCTTTATCATATTTTGGCAAGTCTGTGAATGTATACCCCCATGTGTTGTCATCAATCGTCTTGTTTCCTATATTTAATGTTTTTACTATTTTTTCATTACCATTTTCTTTTAATACTATGTCTATCTCTTGTGGTCTTTGTTCATTTTTATCATTTTTATCATCCCATATTTTCGTCACTGGTATATCTATCTTAAAGTCTAATTCTGTTACTTCTGTATCATTCTTTGTATCTGTCTTTTCTGGTGTTTCTAACTCTATAGTTCCTGTTGCCTCATTTGTCATACTTTCTGCATTTACATCTATATCTGTAAATACTAGTTTTAAGGTTTTGTCAAATTCTATTTCATTGCTTCCATCATCATTAAATGAATTAATATTTTCTTTTCTTGCTGTCCAAGTTAATGTTTTTTTGCTTGCATCATATGTACCACCCTGCTTGTCTGAAGCATTTTCATCTATATGATAAGGTAACTGGTCTACTATTGTTATTGTTGCATCTCCTATATAGTCATTTATTGTTGCTGTATAATGTACTCTATATGATACTTCCTCATCTTTTTCTGTTATCTTTTTAGTTCCTTCTTTTGTTATTTGTGACTCTATTATTGGGTCTTTTAATTTGTAATAATATGTTACTTCTATCGGTGCCTCTGTCATATCTCCTGATTGATTTCCAACAACTCTTGTAAATTCATAGTTATCTGCTATTTTCCCTGATACATATGTATCATAATGCTCTCCTATATTTCCTTCTATTAATTCATCATCTACTACTTTTCCATCTTTTGATGGTACTTTTTCATTTGCTGTTCCATCTATATAATGGTGTACTAATACTTTTGCATAATTAATTGTATTTGTTATTGTAAAGCCTTCATCCACGCTTCCTATTGCTGTTCCTTTTGTATAAAATTTTAATTCATCTTTTGCTTTTTCTCTTTCTTCTACTGTATATGTTATTTCATTTCCTTCTGCATCATATCTATCTAATTTTGTAAATGTATATGACCATTTATTAGCATTTTCACCCTCTTGTTGAGATGAATCAATATCTACAGTTTGTGCTTCTGTTCCATTTTTCTTTAGTACTAATGTTATTTGCTGTGGTCTTTTACCTTTTTCATTACCTTTATCATCCCATACTTTTGTTACTTTAATATCTCTTTTGAATTCTGTAGGAATTGATTCTGTTGCCTCTACTTTCCTGTCTGTTTCTGGATCTAAATGCAGTTTTCCTTCTACTCTATTTTCAATTGTCTTTTGAGATGTGTCTATTCCTGTATATACTAATGTTATATCTTTTGTTATTTCAATTACTTTTTCTCCATTTTCTTCTGTATATGTGTCTATATCTTTATATGGTATTGTCCATGTGATTGTTTTTGCATTATCATCATATACACCATCATGCTTTGATGCTTGTTGATCTATTTTATATGGCAAATAATCTATTATTGTTACTGTTGCATTTCCAATAAATTCTTTTATTGTTGCCTTATACGTAATTTCATAATCTATAGCTTGTGATTCTGTTTTTATTACTTCTGTTGTGCTTGATTTTTGTATACTATCTGTTACTTCTGCTGGTATAATTCCTAATGTATTTTTTATATTAAATATTTTGTACTTATCATTTTCATTTTCTTCATTATAATCTCCTGTTGCAGTATAATGCCACATTTTTTCTTGATCATTTCCATAGTTATCATGGTTAGTTTCTATATATTGACCATCATTTAGTTCTTCTATATCACATTTTGGTAAAGATGATCTTATTGTATTAGTTACAAAATCTGATGAAGTATATTCTATACTATCAATTTTAAATCCATAATAATTATCTGTTGTTGAATTTGTTTTCCAATATAAGTAAAAATCAGTTGATGGTATACTTACTTCTAAATTGCTTAAAGTTGACCCATACCATCTTCCTGCTCTATATGTTGTGCTTTTATTTATATAGTAAATTTCTAAATAATCTAAACTTCCTTCTGTTCTACAGCTTTCATTAAATTTTATCTTTAATCCTCTACTATATTCTTGTTTTATTTCATCTGAATAATATGGTATTTCTTTTTCTTGTATTTTATATTCATTTTTTTCTTCCCTATTTTTCCATACTGGATACTTTAAAAATTCATATTGCCAATTTTGGTTTTCATTTGTCGTAGTAGATGCTTCAACTACTCCATTTTTTAGTAACTCTACTGTTATACTTTGTGGTCTTTTATTTCTATAGTTATCATTATCATCCCATGTCTTTTTTCCTACTATATCTAAATATACTTCATCTTCTTTTAGCGTATTTGTTATTGTAAAACTTCTTTTTACTCCTTGCTCTGTTTCTTCATCTGTCTTAGCAATTTTTGTATCATATAATTTGACATCATTTTCTTTAACTGAATATTCATATAATTTTCCATCCGGATCACTTACAGGAACTTTAAATACATGTTCCCAACTTGTGCTCGCACTTAAAGTAGCTGTTTGATATTTTACATCATTTCTATATAAAGTTACTATTACACTATCTGGTCTTAAACCTAATGTATCATTACTATCTTCCCATACTTTTCGTACTGTTATATCATTTTCAGAATTTGGTACTGCAAGTAATGAAACATTAGAACTTATACCTGTCATATCTTGAATTGGTGCACCATATGAATCTAATGCAGTCCATTTTGTATAACATTTATTACTTGCTAATTCTTTAGTATTTAAGTTTCCAGGTGCTTGCATTATTATTATTACATATGTCATACTTGTTGCTGCTATTTTTTCACTACCAAAATCGAATGCAAGTGACTTTACTTTTGATTTATCTACTTCATCTGAATATACTTCCCACGATTGCTGGTCATCTTCTAATGTACCTGCATCAATTTTACTTGAATAATATACCGTGATATCATGTCCCTGCTCTTTAGCAAATTCTGTATCTACTCCCTTAAAGTTTCCTTTCCATTCTCCGTTATCTTCTAAGTTATCATAAATAACTAAATCTTTTATTTCATTTATTCCAGTTCTTACACGTAATTTATATCTATACTCTCCGCCATATCTTACACTTGCCACATCTGATAACCATTGATTTTCAGATGTAGCAGTCCAAACACTCTTGTTAACTTCTTGGTATGATGATACAGCAGGTACTATTGTAGCTGTAACTAAATTACTTGTAGAATAATAGTCATTTATATCTCCATCATCATCTACATCCTCTTTATCTTGCTTTTCACTAGCTCTTATATAATCTTCTTCTTCATCATTTACAAATCTAATATATGAATTTATAGGATATGTATTTCCATTTGTAAAATATGATTCATAAGATATTTTTACTGGTATATAGAAATTATCTGTATAAGATAAAGTTCCTGTTTCAACATTATAGTTATTTAATGGCTCATCAGTATAATCTACTATTATCTCTATCCATAATTGTGATGTATCTCTAAAGTTTTTATTTATTTTTATAGATGTATGGTCTTTTATGAATTTTTCATACTCTTCTTTTGTAAATGTTGTTCCATCTTGTTTATAAAATCTATCATAGTTTTTTTCCACTATAAAGCTATCTATTATTTCATCTTTAGTAGTATTTAATTCTATGCCTACTGGAAAAACTACATCTATTCTATAACCGTTTAAATGCTTTACTTCCTGTTCCATAATTACCATATCTTTGTATCACATTTAATGTCCTATAAAAGTACTCGTTGTTTTCCGTCTTTTCTGATATTTCACCTTTTACATCTAAATCTACTCTTTCTGCTCCATAGTTCGTTGATACACTACCTCTTTGAACATAATGTCCAAATTTTTTCATATCATATTCATCTATCTTCAATTCTCTTGACAAAGACGTATAATTATTTTGCATAGTAACATTTTTTATAGTTTTATTTCCTTGTTCATCTTTCGTATAAATTTCAAGATTATTAAAATTATATATTTTTCCATCTTGTGCTATATTTTTATCTGTTTGTATATGTACAACTGGTGAAAATCCACTAAAAGCTCCGTCCAATAAAATTTATTGATTCTTGCATATCATATACTTCTATATACCAGCCGTACTACATTATTTTCTGAAAATTTTATTGTTAAATTACTATTATTTTTCATCATATTTCCATAAGGTACATAGTCTTCAGTGTTTTTATATCTTACAAATAATTGCATATCATATTTTTCATATTCTATTATTGTTCCATTTCCATTTCTCCATTGATCTCCCTCTATTGCAACGCTCTTAAAATAATATTCATCATCATTCAATTGTCTAGGGTTTCCGTCTGCATCTGTAATATATACCAAATCATCACCACATTTTAATGTATATTTCTCACCTAGATATGAAGCACCTAATGAAAAACTATATTCTATATTTTCTCCATACTTAGAATTAGTAATTTTATGATATGATCTTTGAGAGGCAAAAGTACTTTTTCCCAAAGAATATGTTTCTTTTACTACAACTTCATAATCATTTACATTAACTGTTGTATCTTTTGTGACTAAAACTTTTGCTTGTTTTTCAGCACCCCTCTTATAATAGGAATCTTGTATTTTTCCTATCCATTCAGTTGTTTCTGTTACTGTTTGCCCATTATAAATTTCTTTAGGATAGCCTATATAATAATCTCCATAGCCACGTGTCCCTATATCTTTTGTATTTGTAAATTTTTGACTTGATTTACCGACCAATGGAAGTTCATAAATACCATTTTCATCTGGATCTATTTTATTTTGATTTCCATCTAGTAATACACATCCTGTTGGAATTTTTTCAGATACATATGTATCATACACTACTCCTCTTACTCCTGTACTTTTATCACTTGATGTATCTAAGTCTATATCATATTTTACCCAATAATATTCATCAGCATTTTCTATAAGACCATCATAAGATGTAACTTTATCGATTCTTTTAGTTATTATTGCATTTCTTTCTGTTGAAGTAAATTCAAAGTTTAATGAATTGTTTGACTGTACTTCTACTTCTGACGTTAAGTCTTTAAATGTAGAATTTATTTCAATATTTGAATCGTTTAATACATTTTTGGCTTCCATTTCATATGCTAGTTGAATACTACTCTCAAAATTATGATTTTGAGTAATTGTGTTATTATTTGTAAAAATATATTCTTTTCCAGTATATTGATAACTCCAGTCAAAACTTTTATCCTCACTCCTAATTTCATCTGCAGCCACATTGGTTGCTTCTTTATAATCTCCAGCATAATCTGGATATACTTTACCTAAGTTATTAATAGTTATTTGTAATTCTCCAGGATTATAAGTTGTTTTAACATCAGTATTTCTTATATTAATTTGAATAGTAATAACTCTTGTTTCATTTGTTGTAGCATGCCATGAAACAGAATATAGCTGATCTTTTCCTTGATTTACACCAGAATCTTTCATAAACATCCATAATTCCCAGCTATCATCACTCACAAGTTCAGCTTCACCTTTTTGACTTAAATATTCGGATTTTCTATCTTTCACTGAATTGATTGGGAAATTAACCATAATCACATTAAATATGCATAGCATGCAAATAATTATAAATAACATAAATACTATAAATTTAATTTTTAATTTTCCACTATGTACAATGTTTTTATGCTTTTCCTTGCTAAATTCTCTAATTTTTTCCTTTAATTTTGCTAGCATATAATTTATCCCCTTATTTCTTTACTATTCATCTCATATTTTAATTATTTATATATAAGTAGCAATATAATTATAAGTAGACTTTCAGCATTTTTTAGCCCAAAAAATAAATAAACTATTACGGATTTATCCTATTACAGTCCACCTATTTTAATCATTTATTATTTACTTATCATTTAATTTACATTTATTGAAATTATTAGGGAAAAAGCTCTTTCCTTAATAATATCATCAAAACAAAAAAATTTACTCTATGCAGTTTAAAAAATCATCTATTAATTTTTGCTGTGACGCACAGTATTTATTTTTTAGTAATTTCAAAATATAGATATTAATTTGATGCGACGCGTAGCGACCAAATGGAGTGAAAAAATCACTGATTTTTGAACGTAATGCGATTGGCATTGTCCTCCCGCTAATATTCGATGGAGACAATGCCCCGCAAGGAGCAAAAATTAATATCTATACTTTGAAATTACAGTATTATTAATAACGAACCAAAAAATTTACTCTATTCAGTTAAAAAAATCATCTATTAATTTTTGCTGTGACGCGCAATACTATTTTTTAGTAATTTCAAAATATAGATATTAATTTGATGCGACGCGTAGCGACCAAATGGAGCGAAAAAATCACTGATTTTTGAACGTAATGCGATTGGCATTGTCATCCCATCTAATATTCGATGGAGACAATGCCCCGCAAGGAGCAAAAATTAATATCTATA
>CANPZM010000064.1 GCA_947589065.1 uncultured Clostridia bacterium | reverse complement strand
AGCTTTTAATCTCACGCGCATAGCGCGCGGTTGTTGTTTCGCTGTGCTTCACTAAGCTAAAGCGTAATATAAAAAAAGACTAAAATTTTCATTTTAGTCTTTTTGGGGTCTTCTTAATGTTTTATTGCTTTTTAGTATATTTCTTTATTAGTACTGTTCCAATTGCGATTAGTATTATACTTGATATTATTATGATAATAAACATTGGTACTGAACCTGTTGTTAATGATAATACGACTATTGCTTCATCTTGATCATCTTCTCCATCAACATTGTTCTTTGGTGTTGAATCTATGTCTGGCAAATCATATTCATTATCATCTTCTGTTATTTCTGCAACATTTACTTTTTGTCCTAAGTTTGTTTCTGATCTTTCCCATCTTAATACAATTTGTACTATTGCACTTTCTCCTGGTTTTAGTAATTTATCTTTTAGATAATCTGTTGATACTGTTTGAGCTTCATTTATTTTCCATTTGTATTCAGTATTGTCTTCTTCAAAAAATGCTAATCCTTGTGGTATTTTATCTGTTATTTCTGTTGCATATCCTTCTATTTCACCTTCATTTGTTATTTTGATTGAATATACATATTTTACTGTTGTTTTATTTAATTTCTTTTTATTTACTTCTACTTTTACTACTGGCTCTGGATTTTCAGTTCCGTCATATCCAGTTTCTGTCTCTTTTGTTTTTCCATCTTCTGTAACTATTACTTTGCTTACATATTTTAATAATGATAGGTCAAAGTATTTCATTTGAAGATATTCTTTATCTATGTCATCTTCGTCTTCTTTATCATTATTTGGAGTTGAATCTGTATCATCAATTGGATTTCCATTTTCATCTTGGTCTTCTGAAATTTGTGCCGTATTTATTATTATTTTATTTGTGTCTGTTACGGTGCTTTGTGTTACTTGGAATGCTACTTTTACATCTCTAAAATCAGGATTTTTTTCATTTATATCTAGTGTATTATCAAATGCTTTTAATAGATTGTCTTCTTGTCTTGCTTCTGATTCTTCTTTTGATAAGTATTTTGTTTTTATTGCTTTTGCTTCAGCTATGTTTGTTGTTTCGTTTCCATTTTCATCATACATTTTCCAACCATATTGTTTGTTTACATCATGCTCTGGTAAATATGTTAGTCCTTCTGGTAAGTCATCTTTGATTTCTGCTGCATATCCATCTACTGAACCTTCGTTAAATACTCTTATTGTATATATTACTGTTTGTCCTTTAACTACTACTTTTGGTTCTTTTGTATGATTGTATTTTAATTTTTCATCTTCGTATACTATTTCTGGTATTCTGTCTTTAACTTCTTCATTTTCGATTTGTGTAATAAATTTTCTTAGTGATAAATCAAATCTTTGTGGTATTACTACATCATAATCTTGGTCATCTTCACCTTCTGTTTTATTATTTGGTGTTGAGTCATTGTCGTCTCCGTCGTCTCCTGTTATTTCTGCAATATTTCTTATTTGTTCATGTTTATCTGTTACTACTTTAAATTCTACTTGAATATCCAAATAGCTTATACCTTTTTCGATGTTTTTAGTAGCATCTGTTTCTTGATTTTGATTAAATGCTGGTATTATAGTATTTGCTAGATATTCTGTTTTAATTCCTTCTTGCCATCCTGTTGATGCTGTTGATTCTTTAAATGTTTTCCATCCATATTTACAGTTTGTATTGCTTCCAGATTTATATGTTCCATCATCATTTGTTTCATATGGTACAAACTCTAATCCTTCTGGAACTGTATCTATTATTTCTTTGACATATGCATCATTTTTACCTTCATTAAAAATTCTTATGGTATATGTTACATAATCTCCTTTGCTAACTGTTACTGGTGTTTTATTTAGTTCGTATGTTGCATTTGCTTTTTGATTGCCTTGTCTATTTACTAATGCTGTAACGTCTTGTACTGTTAATTTTCTTTGTTGTTCTTCTGGAATTGTTTTTGGTTGTCCATCTGCTGAATTTACTCCAGTTATAAATTTCTTTAATGCTAAATCATATGAATCTTCTGTTAATTGTACTTTTTCAAAATCATCATCATCTTGTATATGGCTGTTATCTGGATATTGTTCTGGATTAATTGGTGTAGTTGTTTCTGAGTCTATATCATCTTCAACTACTTCTCCTTTTGAATTCTTGTATTGTGTTATTGCAGCAATATTTTTAATTATCGTTCCTGGTTCTAATGTATCTAAAACTACGCAGGCAACTTGTAGTTCGGTGCTTGATAATATATCATTTGTTTTGTCGTATGCATTTATTTTAGTATTTTGTGTTTTTGTTGATGATATTGTTGCTTTTCCAACTACTACATCTGCATTTTGATAATCAGTTACCGCATCTAAAAAGTCTGATTTACTTAAGTTGTTTGTTGCATCTGTTATTGTATTTAACTTGACTGTATTGGCTCCTTCTCCTGCAACCCAACCATTATTTATGTTTAACTTATGCTGTGGAATAAATCCTAATCCTTCAGGTATATAATCTTCTATTTTTCCTGCATATGCATCTTCTTCACCTTCATTATATATTCTTATTGTATATACAACAATATCTCCTGTTTTTACAGTAACTGGTGTTTTTACATCACTAAAATTAGATGTTGTTGTTTTATCATTACTGTCTTTTAAAGGTGCTGTATCTGGTTTTCTTGCTCTGTCTCTAGTACTTCCATTTACTGTTGTTATTGATTTTCTTAGTGCTAAATCTATATTTCCTTTTACTACTATTTTCTCAAAATCATCATCATCTTCTTTTCCTTTATAATAGTAATTTGGATCATTTAAATCTTCTTTGTTACCATATTCTTTTGTTTTATTTCCTGTATAGTCTTGCCATTCTCTTTCTGTCGTTGGTAAGATAATATCTGATGGATCTGAGTCAAGATCTGTTACTGTTTCTTTTCCATCATTTGATATTTGTGTAATTTCTGCAATATTCGTTACAACTTTTCCTAAAGCATCTTTTGTTACTTCACATACAATCTTTGCTTCGGTACTTTTTTCTGGTTGTAAAACTGTTGCATCTGTGATTTGTGTTGTTGCTGATTTATTTTCTTCATATGCCCATTTATTATTTGTGTTTACTGCATCGTTACTGACATATTCTAATCCTGATGGTGGTAAATAATCAGTTATGCTTTTTACTATTAAATTTGATTTACATTCATTTGTTACAACAATTGTATATTCTACTCTATCTCCAACTTGTACTTCTAGTGGAATTTTTCTATGATTATATGCATATTGGTTAAAAGCATTTTCATCTTCTACTTTTATTGGTCCTACAGGTTTTCTAGTTTCTGTAGCTGCTGCTGTATTTGTATCCCATACAATTTTCCAATCTCCACTAGATGTTTTTCTTTTTACTGCTGAAATGTATTTTCTTAGTGAAGCATCATATTCTGTTGTTACATTTATACTAAAATTAAATTGCTTATCTATATCTTTTCCTGGTTCTTCTCCTCTTTCTAGAGAAAGTAATGGTTGATTTTCTGCACTTTCTGTTTTCCATACTGTTCCTTTTGCTGATGTTGTTTTTACTTCAGTTGTTAATGTAAATTTAACTTTTCTTGCTTTTGTTTGAGTGTACATTCTTATATAGAAATCTTTTCCTTCAAGGGCTTCTTTAGTTTGTGGTAAAACGTTGGCTTTATTATTTGGAGCATCTACTAATAAATATGGCATATTAGCTATGTCTTCCCCTGATTCTGTTTGAAATTTCATTTTTATTGAATAATAATTAGTTGCTGTATTAATTCTGATAGGTCCTAAAAATGTATATTTTCCTGAAATTGTTGTATTAGCACTTGTCTCACTAAAGCTAGGATCTGTTTTAGTTTCACTACCCTCATCTAAATTTCCAGCAAGTTGATTACTGTAATAGTTAATAATTTCTGTAATATAATTGCATTTATTTCTATCTTGATCCATTAGCCCATCCCATTTATTGCCATCTGTTGTTCCTTGGAAATTTCCTGGTTGTATATTATTTGTGATTTGCCAAATTGAACATTGTAATGCAAATACTAAGTCATCATCTGTTAAAACGGATTTTATATCATCAATTACTAAAGGATTCTCAACTGTTGATGAGTCTGCCATTAGTCTATTAAATATTTTTGAAAGTTTTTGTGTTTTTAATTCATCTGAATCTTCTGGAATTATAGCATTTTTAACAAGCCATAATATTTTTTTTGCTTTAGTTGCATCTATATCTGATTTAGCTTCTTTCAAAGTTTCTGCAGTAGCATCTCCTAGGCTTGTATATTGACCAGCTGTTCCACTTTCACTTGGGAATTTTCCATTTTTATCTAGACAAAGAATTGTTGTATCATAGTCATTTGTTCCTGCAAATATTCTATATGTAGTTCTTGAACCTGAATCAATTGCATATCCAAATGTCACATCTTTCTTTTTATCTAATGTTTTGCTGGTATGTAATGCAGATATTCCAAAATTTTGCTTGGTATCTCGAGTTGTTGTTGCAATCTTGGCTAATACTTGTGATGTAATTGGTAATATTAATGCAACAATGCATAGAATTATTATTACTTTATTCAAAATATTTCTTTTCATATTTTCTCCTATCATTTTGTGGCATAAAAACCCTATTTATATAATTTTATTTTATACTTTAATATTTTTTTGTCAATTGTCCTCGATTTGTGTAACTCTTATTTCCTTAGAATTATATGACATTTATCCTTTGTTACAATTTCATTACTTTTTTATTTTATAATCATAACTCAACCTTGAAAAATTAACCTTTTTAGGAATTTTTTTCAATTCATTTTTATTTAGTTATATTTTTATTTTTTTTTCATATTTTTAGATTATTAGGAAGGTGTGTTATGAAATTTTTCAGGTTTATTCTAGTTTTTTTGTTAATTTTTTCTTTATCTTGTCCATTATTTGCAGATGATGAATTAGAGAAAGTTGATTCTTCTATAAATGTTAATTCCGTAGTATCTGACGGATTTCCAAAAATTAATTCAAGACATGTTATTGTTTATGAAAGAAATTCGAAAACTGTATTGTATGAAAAGTCTTCTTCTGAAAAATGTAAGATGGCTTCTACAACAAAAATTATGACTTGTATATTGATATTAGAAAAATGTGATTTAAAGTCTTCTGTGTCTATATCTTCTAAATCTGCTAATACTGGCGGTTCTCGATTAGGTTTGCATACTAACGATGTTATTTCTGTAAATGATTTACTTTATGGTTTGATGTTGTGTTCTGGTAATGATGCTGCGGTTGCTCTAGCAGAATATTGTGGTGGTTCTATTGAAGGATTTGCTGAACTTATGAATTCTAAAGCTAATGAATTGGGCTTATCTTCTACTCATTTTGTTACTCCTCATGGATTGGATAATGAAAATCATTATACTACAGCTTATGATTTTGCAATTCTTACGGATTTTGCTTTAAACAATCCACAATTTATTAAGATAGTGGGGACAAAATCATGTACTATAAAAATAAATAATAAAGATAAAAAAATTTCTAACACAAATGAATTATTAGGCTCTGTTCCTAATGTATATGGTGTAAAAACAGGTTATACTAGTCAGGCTGGTAGATGTTTGATTTCTGCTATTAAGCAAAATAATCTTGATGTAATTATAATTGTATTTGGAGCAGATACTAAAAATATTAGGACTCAAGATTCAGTTAAATTAATTAAATATATTTTTGCTAATTATGAAGCAATTGATTTATCTTCTTTAATTAAAGAAAAATATTCAAATTTTCAAAATTTTGTTTTGCCTTATATATCTATTGAAAAGGCTTCTTCTGCAATAACTACAAAATTAGATCAAATTAAGTATACTTTTTATCCGGTAAATAAAGCAGATTTGAACTCTATTTCATTAATAACTACCGAAGAAAAGCTTGTTGTTCCAATTTCTGAAAATCAGAAAATTGCAGAAATTAATTTATATATTAATAATAAAAAAATTTGTAGTACTAATATTTTGTCAAATGCATATATTGCTAGAAAGAGTTCTTTGGAATATTTCTTATATTTTATAATTAATTATAAAAATTTTTATCAAATATAATAGAGATTTTTATATGAAAAATTTGATCACTTTTAAAAAGCATAGTTCTTTAGAAATTAATATATAAATTTTATAGATGTTTTTTAAAAGTACAAAAAAATGAGACGAATTCTTATGAAGTGAACCCCAGATCGTTCTCTTCACTTATTTTCCGCCTCATTTATTAGATTTTTCTGTATTATTTATCTTCTTTTAATCATTTACAATTTCGCAACTGTCATTTTTCTTTTTTAATATAGCTTTTTATATGTGTTTATATTACTACTTAATGTGCAAACTTTTTTATATAGTCTAATATTTCTTTTTCTATCTTATCATAATTATTATGTTGTTTAATACATTTGCCTTTATTGGCAGTACCACATATTGCATATCTTCTTTCATATTTTTTATCTTTATACTTTTCTCTTTTAGTTATAAAAGTAAGTTTATTTCCGCAATTATGACAATATGTTATTTCTTTTAATAAATATTCTCTATTTCTAAGCCTAGTATGTTTTCTATTTTCCAGAATTTTTTGAGCTTTATTAAAAGTTTCTATATTTATAATTGGTTGATAGGCATTTTCTTCTACTATCCACACTTCTCTTGGCAAATCTATTTTCTTTTTACTTTTATAACTTACTTTTTTGTTTTCCCCTGTAATAATTTTCCTAAATAAACTTCATTTTTTATAATTTTTTGAATAGATGTAGGTCTCCATTTGTAAAAATCTTTTGATTTATGTACTAAGTTCATTTTTAAGTAAACAGTTGGTGATTCAATATTTTCTTTGTTTAATATTTCACAAATTTTATGTGAGCTTATACCATTTATTTACATGTCAAATATTCTTTTTACAATATTTCTTGCATAATCATCTATAATTAAATGTGATAGTTCATCATTGATATATTTTTTATATCAATAAGAAGGATATGCTGATATATATTGTCCATCTTCTCTTTTTTGGCTACATACACTGCGGATTTTCTTTGAAATATCTTTAGCATACATATCATTCTATACTGCTTTATATCGATCTCTACCGCTACTTTCTTCTTCAAAAGTGTATAAACCATCCAATAAAGCAACATATCTTATATTTTTTCAGGAAAGTAGTTTTCTATGTAGTAATCTGTTTTAATATAATCTCTTACAAGTCTTGAAAGGTCTTTTGTTATTACCATATTTGCTTTTTGTTCTTCTATATCTTGAATTAATCTATTAACCCCTGGTCTATCAAATGTTGTACCGACTTACTCCATCATTAATATATTCTCCGAATATTTCTAAATTGTTTTCTTTAATATATCGATGTATTAAATTTCTTTGATTTGTTATACTCTCACTTTCTTGTTTATCTCCATCCTCTTTTGATAGTCTTATGTACATACATACTTTAAAATCAATTTTATTCTTTATTTTTAGAAACATTATTCCTCCTAAAATATAAGTACTAAATTTTTTGTTATTATACATTGTCATAATGTTGAAAAAATTTTTTACTTGTAGTCATTATATTGGTGATATTTTAGGAAAGCAATTTCAATTACTATATCTATATTATTTCCATTATTACTAAATTGCGGTATTATCTTAAATTGTCTATTTGGTTTTTTCGTACTTTCTTTTTTCATAGTAACACCTCTTTTAAAAAAAGTATATTTAACAATTGTTTAAGTTATGTCTTTTTTATTATTACTTTTTCAATGTCTCACCTCTAAAACAAAGTGGAATAAATTCCGCCCTCAAAGAGCCTGATTATATTTAGGCTCTTTAATTTGGCTTTTTCCCTAATTTATGATATATTTCCTTTGGTGATTTTATTGTCTGAATTTACTATTAAACAAATTTTTAATGATAATTGGGATAATTTTGTTAAAGATTATTCTGATACTGTTATTAGAACTGTTTTCTTTGAAGAAGTTAATAAAATCGTTAATTGTGGTAACTCTGACTTTGGTTATGCTCTATATTTATGTGAACATTGCGGTAAAATTTTTAAAGTTCCTTTTAGATGTAAATCTAGATTTTGTAATACTTGTGGTGTTAAATATGCTCAAGATAGAGCTTTATCCATGGTTAAAAAATCTATTCATTGTAAGCATAGACATATTGTTTTTACTATGTCTGATAAATTATGGTTATACTTTCAAAAATATAGATATCTCTTAAATGGTTTTTTTGAAGCTTCTTCTAACACTGTTCTTTCTTGGTTTTATGAATTAAATAAGTCTCAAAATTTTAAACCTGGTATAATGTGCACTCTTCACACTTTCGGTAGAGATTTAAAATGGAATCCTCATATTCATATGCTTTGCACTGAAGGTGCACAGGTAATATTGAAGTTTTTAGAATTGTACACCATATCAATTTTAAAGCTCTTTGATTTAGGTGGCAAAAATTATTGTTAGATTATCTTTCTAATAATTTAC
>CANPZM010000063.1 GCA_947589065.1 uncultured Clostridia bacterium | reverse complement strand
CACTGATCCACAGTATCTTATACATTATAACATAAGTCCTGTTTCAGGGCTTTAAACACTATAACTATATAATACGAAGAGGTCAGCATAAAGGAAGGAGAGATACTTAAAATTGATAATGAGGGCAATAGGTCAAGAGATGAATTCAATATGAATTACTGCTATGATTATGGCTGGTACGGTTACGGCGGAAAGCCTTATTATTATGGCTATGGCAGGAGGAAAAACAAGGAATTTACAGACGAATATCTGGAGGAACTTGCTGCCTGCGCCAAGTCTAAGGGAATTGACAAATCAACGATTTATGAGCTTTTTGATATGGGCTATGATTATCTGGACATTGAGGAAATGCTTTACGACCCGGCATTGATGTATTATTGCTTGCATGAGGAGGAATTGTATGATGAGATATGATGAATTCAAGGAAACAGTCGTTGATAAGATAAGAGACTATCTTCCGGTGAAGTATAAAAATTACTCCATTGAGGTGCATAAGATCAGCAATATCATTACATTTTGCTAATATTTTGTTTATATGTTCAGAAACTGTGCTTTTTGTACTGATTTTTCTTGACAAAACGGACATAAAATGATATATATTATATAAATACATTTTGTTATGTTATAAAATAAAGTGTCAATAAACGGTAAAGTTTAATTATTTATAGATAGGATAAATAAGTAAAGGAGGGGTTGTGTGCTCACATTGTGCAATGTTCAAACGGCAGATGAAATACGGTTATATGGAACACTCCATAAAGCACGTTTTTCAAAAAAGCCAATTGTAGTTATTGCTCACGGCTATTTTTCCTCAAATAGAGTGGGCCCGCATCGGTTATATTATCAAATTGCAAGTGCACTAGAATTGAAAGGATATAATGTTGTACGGTTTGATCTGCGTGGTATAGGAGAAAGTGATGGTTGTATTGAAGATGTTAAATATTCAGACCATGTAACAGATTTAACAACAGTATTGTCTGTGTTTCGTCAAAGATTTAATGATGCCCCTATTATTTTGATAGCCCATTGTATTGGTTGTAATGTAAGCTTGCCAATTATTGATGATTATCAAAATTATTTTAAAAAGGTAATTTTTATTTCTCCCTATTTTACTACACAATCTACGATAAATGCTTTTTTTAGTCAAGAACAACAAAAAGAACTTTTTTTAGATGGATATACATACAGAAAAGGAATTTATGCTGATTTGACTTTTTTCTCAGGAGTAAATGAGTTTTCTGAATTTTGCAAAATTATCAAGAATCATAAAGATATTATTTCAGTTATTTCTGCTGCTAATGACCAGTTTATCTCCTTGGAAGATATTAATAAATTTTATGAAGAAACTGAGCAATTGCCAATAATTATCGACAAAGCAGATCATAATTATTTAGAAAGAGATTCTAGAGAGAAGCTTATTTCAAAAATAATGGAACATATAGAAGGAGGAAAATAAGAATGCCACTTATAAAAAGGTTTTATGCAAACTTTGAAAAAGTTACAGTTCCATTAGGCTACATTATGGGTGTTTGTGGATTTGTATGTTTATTTAAGTGGGAGGATAGCCGGAAATGGCTTGGATTTATTATAATATCTTTAGTTACAGTCCTATTTGTGTCAGGATTAGTTTTAATTGAAATTATTCAAGAAAAGAAAATTGCAAATATAATGCCTGATGAGAATATTGTTGCAAAAAAATTGAAAGATGCTATGAAAGCTTGGTATGAGGATGAGCAATATGGAGAAGTCATTACTTTTGGGAAAGCACTCGGTAGAGCTTTATATATTAGTGCGAGTTATGAAACTCGAATTGAGATAGGTGAAATTGTAAAAAAGGCTGCTGAACATTTGAATGATGATTTGTTATTAACCAATATATTATTAGATGACCTTGGGTGGACAAAATTTCTTTGTGGGCACGGAGATGCCATAGATGATATAAAAAAGGGTATTGATTTAGCTACTAAAAATAATTTTTATAAAGAGATTAGCAAAGGTTATCGTCATTTAACAGCGATTGAGGTATCAGTATGGAATCATCCTCAAAGGGCACATGACTTATTGGATAAAGCTTATGATGCGTATAATTGTATGGACGAAGGGAGAACAAAAGAAATAACTTTATCTGGATTATTATTTGCTTCATCTGAATTAGCTTTTAAAGAAAAACAGTATGATTTAGCTATGCAAAAAGCTAAGGAAAGTGAAAAAAAACGAAGGACATTGCATGAATTGGATAGGCATATGCGTTATTATGCACAAATAGGGAAGGTGGAATTATTTAAACCAAATGGCAACATTCGTGAAGCAAGAAATTACTTTCTTAAAGGCATAGAAGAATCAGAAACTGTAAATCGTATAGACGAGATAGTTAAAAATGCCTATGGATATGCTGTTTGTTCTATTAAACTAGGCGAACGCAAGAAGGCTCAGAAGCGTACAGGAGAAATTATAAAGAAGTATGGTGATATTCCGATGTACAGTGAAGATGCCTTGCTACGCGAAGAATACAAAAAACTTATTGGTGAAACTCAAAATAATTAAGGAGGATTAATATGGAATTTGTAGATGTTTTTGATGAAGGAATGAACTCTATAGGAAGAATGGCAAAAAAAGAAGCACATCGTACTGGAGCGTGGCATAAATCAATCCATTGTTGGATTGTTAGAAGCGATGAAACAGGGCAATATGTTGTATTTCAAAAAAGAAGTGCCACTAAAATAGCATTTCCTAACTTTTTGGATATATCTGCAGCTGGACACTACCAAGCAGGAGAATATATTGAGGACGGTGTTAGAGAAATTGTTGAAGAATTAGGTATCAATGTAGCCTTTAATGAGTTACAATATCTAGGTGTAAAATTTGATGTTTATAAAGACGAAACCATGTTTAATAGAGAATTTTGTGAAACTTTTCTTTATCAAGATAATCGTCCATTGTTTAAGTATCCTATAGATTGTGATGAAGTAACTGGTTTGGTACAAATAAAAATTCAAGACGGATTAGATTTATTTTCGGGCAAACTAGACAGTATTAAAGTTACAGGAATCGAATATTCTGAAGAAAAAGGCAAGATTGAAGAAATTAAAATTACTGTTAATAGGAATATGTTTATTTCAAGAATTGATCCATATTATGGAAAGATATTTATGATTGCAAAAGCATATTTTTCTGGAGAAAGTCAATTATTTATATAATGCAATGAATACAAAAATTATTCTTATACGACACGCACAATCTTTAAAAAATTTAAAGAATATCCATGGTGGAAAAGGAGAAAGTCTTACCGAATTAGGGAGAAAACAAGCAAGTGACTTAGCTGATAGACTTTTTAAAATTGGAGTTAGTTATGATAATGCTACCATAGCTGCTCCCCAAAATATTCAAACGAAAGAAACACAGGAAATAATATCTGAAAAGTTAAATTTGCCCAGATATAATATTTCTGATTTTAGACCACTATATCTTGGAATTGTGCATGGGCTGTCAAATGAATTAGTGGCAGATAAATATCCGCAGATTTCTGATTTATTATTTAAATGGAGAAATAAAGAATTAGAAATTTGTGATTTATTAATCCCTCAAATGGAAAATGTATTCGAATTTTATAATAGGGGGATAAAAGTATTAGATAAATTAAATAAAGGGAAATATAATATATTTATTGCAACAAATTCTCTTTATATTTTATTGCTAAATATTTTATTTGGGAACACTTGTATAAAAGGAGGAGGCTATAAACATTTTGATATTCCAAATTGTGGAGTAACCATGTTTAACGAAATTTCTGATAGAAAATTTATTTTGGATACAGAGCACACTAATGTTGAAGATGTTTTGTCTTATGGAAAGAAAGGTTGAAGCATATTTACATAAGGAAAGTTTGGGGTTTCTAGAAATTTTAGAATGTTAAAGTATTCAAGATAAAGTGAATGCTTTTGCAAATTGGTAAGATGTTTCTATAAAGAAAAAATAACAAATTTTTTGATTATATTATTTATTTTACTTGAATTTCAAGCACATCGCAAACCCTTTTATTTTTATCGATTTCAAAAAGTAAGTGGTTTTATGTGTTCTTCTGTCCTCTAGGATACAAAACACCAAACAATAATAATTTCCAAGTAAAAGAGCGTTCACATTGAACGCTCTTTTATAATTAATTAATAAAAATATTTTTTGTTTCAATAAAACATATAAAAACTTAAAAAAATCTTGAATATTTCTGTCTATTGATATATAATAAAATAAACTATTTGTTAATAGCATAAATAGTATTTTAGTAAGCTTTATAAAATTAACAACTTAATTGGGGTATAGGAGCTTGTTCTTAAATGCAAAAAGATTTATGTGGTTTGAGTAAAAAATTCTAAAAATATAATTGCAGACTTAGAAGTATTACCTACAATTGTTCAGAATTGTGAATTAGCCAAGATCAACACACAGTAATAGAAGTTATGCTGATTTAAATTATTTGCTGGGTTTCAGCTATTTGAAGATATAACATATTTGATAATGCCTAATTGCAAATGAAAATATAATTTTTAGATTCTATAATTATTATAAATAACAGATACTATTATTTTTTATGTGATGAGGAGAAAAATTTATGGAAAAAGAAACAATTGAGTGGATGCAACTTTCAGATTTACATATATTTGAATCTACAGATTGGAATTTAATGATGGACGGATATAAGAAACTTTCAAAGAAGTTACATCCTAAATTTATTGTTGTTACGGGAGATTTTAGACATAAAAGTTATAAAGAAAATGAAGATTACTCTAAAACAATTGATTTTTTAAATGAAATTGTTAAAATATTTAATGTAGAAAAGGAAGATGTTTTTTTGGTTCCAGGTAATCATGATGTTGAAGACTATGATTATAGGGCTGAAGCTATTGATAAAATTGTTTCAGATATAGGACGTAATCCTGAGATATATACAAAATATTTAAAACCTACGAGTAATTTATATTCTTCTTTTTGTAACTACAAAAAGTTTGTTAAGAATTTTTATGGGACAGAGGTAAAAGATGGACGTGTGTCCATGCCAGAACGGGTAATAGCTTTGCCATGGAAGGATAAAATTAATATTATTTTATTAAATACAGCATTAATATCAGATGGGAATAAAAATCATGATGAAATTATAGACATAAATGCCTTTAGCAAAATTAAAATAGATAACGATTTACCAACAATTGTGTTAGGTCATCATGATTTTAAAAGTATATGTAAATCACATGCAGAACGAATGAAACGTATTTTTGGAATAAATAGAGTGAAAGCATATTTATGTGGAGATACACACAGAGAAGAAATTAAATATATTGACAAGTATGATAATGAAAAAATACCTTGTATAATTTGCGGAAAATCAGCAGTAGAAATAACAGATGATTATTCCGATGTTGGAGTTATTGAATATTATTTGGAGGAAGACGGATATACATATGTTAGACCATACAAATGGGGTGAAAAATACAGTTTTATTAAAGCTGATAATTTTTTATATGATATAGACAAAGATTTTAGATTTCCAATGTTAGATCACGCCTTACCAAGTTTCAAAACTTCTTTTGAGTTCAATATCGTAAGCGAAAAAGAACAAACAGACCTATTACCAACAAAAACCTATATGGATATAACAGATGCACATAAAGATATAGCTAAAGATATTAAGGAAGGAGGCTTTTTAAGTTTTTATGGACTAAGGGGCGCTACATTTCTCGGAACATCAGAGGTGAATGTAATAGTTAGAGAATTAAAAAATAATCCTAATCTCAAGGTTAAGTTTTTAATCTCATATCCTTTTTCAGAAGAAGTAAGGCATAGGCTGAAAAATATACCTGAGTTTGCCAGCAGTGATAAATGTGAGGAAAAATGGAGAGATACCTATAAAAAAGTAGAAGATCTCAGATATGATTACAAAACATATAGCAATGTATCTATTAGATTCCATGATAACCCTATTGTTTTGCGCTTTTTGTTTACAAAAAAACATTTATATCTAGGCTATTATGAGCCTGGAAAAAATAGTGTAAATACAAAAATATATCAGTTGGATTGTAACTCTCCTGCATATAGAACATATAGTGCATTTTTTGATTACCAGTGGAAAAAAGCACGACATTATATTCCCAGCAAAATTCCCTCAAAATATAGTTTTTTAGCTGAGAAATTTTCGGTTCATCCATCATTAGTTGTAAATGTTACAAGTCAATGCAATATGCATTGTGTTTATTGTCCGACAGGAGGAGAAAATCTTAAACTCATCAAACATGAGGAATGTCTGCATACAGATTCATTAAAAAAATTAATTTTTGCTTTTGAAAAATGTATTAGAGAAGACAAGGGAGAATCAATTATTAGAATTACAGGTGGTGAGCCGCTTATAGATACAGATAGCAGAAAAAAAACAGCAGTCATACTTGATACCGCTAAGAAATATAAAAAAATAGTTTTATGCACAAATGCCATTTATTTAAAAGATGCATACATTGAGCATGAAAAAGAATGGAATGCTGTTAAAAATAATCTGCTTCTAAAGATTAGTTTAGATACATTGAATCCTAAATGCTTTAATGTAGTTACCGGACTAGTTGGGAATGAAGATAAATTATTTGAAAAAGTAATTGACAACATTAAATTTGCAAAGAATAATGGTTTTAAAATTGAATTAAATTTTGTTGCCACAAAATTTAATTTTAAACAACCTCATGATATTATTGATTTGTTTGAATTTGCAAAAAAGTTAGGATTGGTTGGTGTAAAGATTTTAACAGTAAATGATTTTGGAGGAATGGTAGAGATAGAACAAAGTACAGAAGAACAAGATTATATAAACGGAATGTTGGAAAAAGTGATACAGTATATGCGTGATAGAGAATACGAAGAAAAAGAAATGTACTTAAATGATAATAAAGGAATTCAAATGAGACGGTTTATATCGGTTTCGGATAAAGATGAAAAATGTACATTGACGATAGTTGATCACCATAATTCTTCGCATTCTATTACCCCAAGGCGGACTTTTAGTGAGTTTTGTAATACATGTAAATATTTTTTGACCTCTGATAGCGTGATGAAAGGACTATTACAACCATGTGCTACTGGTATAATGAGCTTAACTTTACGAGCAGATGGGATATTGAGTCCGTGTAGGTTATGTACGGATAGAGGAGTTAATATCGGTAATGTTCATAACAGTAATAATATGGAAAGAATTGTAAAGAATTCTCTAAAAGCATTTGAAAACTGTTTTCATATGAATATGTAAAATGGAGGAAAATATGAAAAAATACCAAATCGGTTTTTTATGCGGCTTTTTTGATTTACTTCATGATGGCCATATTGATATCTTGAGAAAAGCAAAAGAAAGTTGTGATTATCTAATTGTTGCAATTGGAACAGATGAATTCATGAAACAAAGAAAGCATAGGGAATCTATCTTATCATATGAACAACGGGTAGATATAGTAAAATCAATTCGATATGTTGATGAGGTCGTGGCAGAAACAGATCTTAATAAAATAGCAGCATATGAAAAATATCATTTTAATGTGATGTATGCAGGAGAAGATCACTTATATGAACCGATATATATAGAAGCAACAAAAAGATTAAAGGATTTAGGTGTTGATACTGTTTACTTTCCTCGTAATATAAATTTTTCTTCTACAGAAATAAGAAAGAAGATAATAAAGATGTACTTAAATAGTTAATTATAATAACTTGTTTCAAAATGTATTTAAACAAAGATTAGCAGATAACCTTGTTTGACATAACCTTGTTAATAAATATATAAATGAATTTATTTCAAGAAACAATAGAAATATTTCAAGGGTAATCTTGTAAGAAATAAATATGTGTGAATGCTATGATAAAAAAACTATGTCAGTAACACTTGAATATTCTTTGGATTAAGACATATGGCTTAAGAGAACCCGAAATGATTGATAGGGAAACGGACTTCAGAATTAATATATATAGGGGTCAGATTCAAGGCAATATTGACAAAACTACTAAAAGAATGCCGAAGATGCTAATTTTACAAAACAGCAAAAAACAATTTTATCATATTTAAAAAATAATGATTTCATTACAACCGCGCAAGCTCAGGATTTGCTTAATGCAAAGGAAAGGTGAGTAAGGGATATATTGCATAAGATGGTAAAGGATAGAATGTTGGCAAAAAAGGTGCGACTAATACTGCCGGATATATTTTGTCTGAATAAAATTCACAAGAATTTTTTAAAAGATCGTACCACAATTTTACCTATATTCAACTGCAATTTGATTGTAATTAAAGAAATTATTTATAAAGACGGACTTGTCTAACCGGGTAAATGTCGCTTAAAAAATCAACTTCAACGCAATACGGCAAGTCAGCCTCATATTCGGCTCTTTAAATTTTTCTGTGTATTCAACAACTTCTGACAAATAATGCAAAAATCGTATTTCTGCGGCATTCGACACATAAGATAGCGGATGCCGCAATTAAATTCATTGGAAAATATCTCTGCAAGAATATTTTACCCGAAAACGG
>CANPZM010000062.1 GCA_947589065.1 uncultured Clostridia bacterium | reverse complement strand
TGTCTAGGATTTTTTATGAATTTTTCAATATAAATTTCATCATCATTGAAAGAAATTTTGGCTTCTTGTTTTACAATATTATAATTTGTTTCTAATTCTTTATCATTATTTACAATTCTTATTCCTTTTCCTCCGCCACCTGCTGCAGCTTTTAACATTACTGGATATCCTATTTTTCTTGCAATTTCAGTTGCTTCTTTTATTCCTTTTACACTTCCATCAGAACCAGGTATTACTGGCACTCCTGCTTTTTTCATCATTTCTTTAGCATTTGATTTATTACCTAGTAATTCAATGACTTCTGCTGATGGTCCAATAAATTTTATATTTGATTCTTTGCATATTTTTGCAAACTGTGCATTTTCAGATAAAAAGCCAAAACCTGGGTGAATACTATCTGCACCAGTTATGTATGCTGCCTCAATTATATTTTTCATGTTTAAATAACTTTTTCCTGATTCAGCAGGTCCAATACAAACAGCTTCATCTGCTAATTTTGTATGCAATGCTTCTTTGTCTGCTTCAGAATATATTGCAACTGTTTTTATATTCATTTCTTTACATGATCTTATTATTCGTACAGCTATTTCTCCACGATTGGCTATTAATATTTTATTCATATCTAAATCGTATTCCTTTCTCTGTAATTCATGAGCAAAGTTTTATAATATCTCCTATACTACTGCAAAGGTTAGTTCTCCTTTGGCTGCAACCTTTCCATCAACAGTTGCTACTGCTTCGCCTACACCAATAGGGCCTTTTCTTTTTATTATTTTAACTTCAAGTTTTAGTCTATCCCCTGGAACCACCATTTTTTTAAATTTCATTTTATCGATTCCGCCAAAAAGTGCATTTTTTCCTTTATTTTCTTCCATTGATAAAATTGCAATCGCACCAGCCTGTGCTAAACTTTCTGTAATCAAAACACCTGGCATTATTGGATTTCCTGGAAAATGTCCTTTGAAATACCATTCTTCTTTATCAACATTTTTATATGCTGTACAGCTTTCTCCTGGAACATATTCTTCAACTTCATCAATCATTAAAAAAGGCTCTCTTTGTGGAATTATTTCTTTAATTTGTTCTTTATTTAACATATTATCACCCTTTTATTTTATTCTAAATAATGGTTTTCCATAATCTACTGGTTCGCCATCTTTAACAAATATTTCTACTATTGTTCCATCATATTCAGATTCAATTTCATTCATTAATTTCATTGCTTCTATTATGCAAAGCACATCTCCTTTTTTTACTGTTGTTCCTAACTCAACATATGCCTCACTTGTTGGAGATGGTTTGCTATAAAAAGTTCCAATCATTGGTGAGATAACAATATTTCCTTCTTGAATTTCTTCTTTTTCTTCAATTTCTGGTTCTTTTATATTGACAACTTCTTGTATTTCATGATTTTGAACTACAACTTGTTTTTCATCTTTCTTTTCCATTTTTACTTTTGTTCCATCTGGAAATTCAATATCTATTGTTGTAAGTTTTGAATTTCCCATGTCATCCATTAATTGTTTTATTTTTTCGTATTCCATCATTGTACTCCTTTCTACAAAAATTTAATCTACATATTTTTTAAATATTATACTAGCATTGTGTCCACCAAATCCTAAAGAATTTGACATTACAACATTTACATCTTGTTTTATGTTTTTGTTTGGCACTACATTTAAGTCACATTCTTCATCTGGAACTTTATAATTTATTGTTGCTGGAATTATTCCTTCTTCTATTGCTTTAATACTTATTACTGCTTCCATGGCTCCTGCAGCACCTAAAAGATGACCTGTATTTCCTTTTGTTGAACTTATTTTTACATTTTTACTTGCATCTCCTAGTGCTATTTTTACAGCTTTTGATTCAATTGAGTCATTTAAATGTGTTGAGGTTCCATGCGCATTTATATAATCTATTTCTTCTGGTTTTATTTTTGCATCTTCTATTGCTCTTTTCATTGCATTTGCTCCACCATTACCTTCTGGATCTGGTGAAGTGAAATGATATGCATCTGATGTTGCACCATAACCTACTATTTCTGCATATATTTTTGCACCTCTTTTTTTAGCATGCTCTAATTCTTCTAATACAATTATTGCTGAGCCTTCTCCCATTACAAATCCGCTTCTTTCTTTATCAAAAGGAATGCTTGCCCTGTTTGGATCTGTACTAGTTGAAAGTGCTTTCATGTTTTCAAATCCTCCAATTCCTACTTGACAAATTGCTGCTTCACTTCCACCTGCTATAATTGCATCTTCATATCCAGCCTTTATATTTCTAAATGCTTCACCTATTGAGTTTGTTGATGATGCACAAGCAGTTACAATTGAAATTGATTCTCCTTTTAGTCCTAAATCTATAGATATATTTCCTGCTGGCATGTTTGCTATTGACATTGGAATAAACATTGGTGAAATTCTATTATTTCCTTTTTCTTTATTTACTTCACATTGATTTTGGATTGTTATTAAACCTCCTATTCCAGAACCCACAAAAATTCCCACTTTATTAAAATCAGTGTTTTCTGGTGTTATTCCACTATCTTTAAATGCTTCTCTTGCAGCAATTATTGCAAATTGTGATACTCTATCTAGTCTTTTTGCTTGCTTAGGTTCAAAGAATTCTGTTGGCTCATAATCTTTTACTTCTGCAGCTAGTGTTGCTTTAAATGTAGATGTGTCAAATGCAGTTATTTTATCTATTCCACACTTATTTTCTTTAATTCCTTCCCATAGTTTTTGAACATTATTTCCAATAGGGCTTATTGCTCCTAATCCTGTGATTACAACTCTTCTATCATTCATATTTAAAATTCTCCCTTTCTTTTCTCAAGTTTTACATTAACATACCACCATCAATATTAATAACTTGACCAGTAATATATGAACAATCTTCTGATGCAAGAAATTTAACAACATTTGCAACATCTTGTGGTGTTCCTTCTCTTTTTAATGGTATATTGTTTAATATATTTTCTTTTACTTCGTCTTTTAATACATTAGTCATATCTGTTTGAATAAATCCTGGTGCAACTGCGTTGACTAATATATTTCTTCCTGCTAATTCCTTTGCTAGGCTTTTTGTAAATCCGATTATTCCTGCTTTTGATGCTGCATAATTTGATTGTCCTGCATTTCCTGAAATTCCTACAACTGATGCTAAATTAATTATTTTTCCACTTCTAGCTTTCATCATGTATTGTGCTACATTTTTTGTCATATTAAATGTTCCTACTAAATTAACATCTATTACCTTTTTAAAATCTTCTTCTTTCATTCTTAATAAAAGCATATCATTAGTAATTCCTGCATTATTTATTAATACATCAATTTTTCCAAACTCTTCTATTGCACTTTTTACAATATTTTCGCAATCTTCGAATTTTGATACATCACCTTTAATGCATAAGCATTTTACATTGTTCTCTTTAATTAAATTTTTTAATTCTTCTAATTCCTCATTTTCTGACCTGTAATTTATTACAATATCAAATCCTTCTTTTGCTAAAGTTATTGCTATTTGCTTACCAATTCCTCTTGAGGCACCTGTTATTAATGCTATTTTACTCATCCTTTTTCTCCTTTCTAATTTTTTTCTCATTACTATACTTTCAATTTATCTATAGTCTTTTCAAAGCTACTCATGTCATTTATATTTAAAATTTCTACATCCCTGCTAGTTCTTTTTACAAATCCTGATAAAGTTTTTCCTGGACCTATTTCTATAAATGTGTCTACTCCTTCATTTAACATTGTTTGTATTCCTTGTTCAAATCTTACTGAATTGATTATATGGTCTGCTAATATATCTCTTACATTATCTTTATTGGTATAAGTTTTTCCATCAAGATTTTTTACTACTTTTGTTTGAAACTCATTTATTGTAATATTTTCAAGTTCCTTTTTAAGTTCTTTTGATGCATCAGATAATTTTATTGTATGAAATGGTCCTGATGTTTTAAGTTCTACTGCTTTTTTTGCACCAACCTCTGTTGCAATTTCCATTGCTTCTGTAACTGCATTTTTTTCTCCTGAAACTACAATTTGTCCTGGGCAATTATAATTTGCTGGTGCAATAAAGCCTGTTGCTACATTTGAGCAAATTTGATTTACCTTATCTTCATCTAATCCTAATATTGCAGCCATGCTCCAGTCCCCTTTAGGACAAAGTTCTTGCATTAGTTCTCCTCTTCTTTTTACAATTTTGACACCATCTTCAAAAGAAATTGCTTTACTATATATTAATGCTGAATATTCTCCTAAACTTAGTCCACTAGAGACTTCTGCTTTTATGTTTTTATTTTCCAAAAGCTTTAATATTGCTAAGCTCATTGTTAATATACAGATTTGTGTATTTTTTGTTTGATTTAATATTTCTTCTGTTTTATTCAATGTTAAGTCTGCTACGTCTATTCCTGTTATTTCATTGACTTTTTGATATACGTTCCTATATTCTTCAAAATTATCATATAGGTCTTTTCCCATTCCTATATATTGTGCTCCCTGTCCTGGAAATAAAAATCCAATTTTCATTATTAATTTATCCTTTCAACATTTTTTCTAGTTTTCTTTCAAATAAATTGCAAAATTCTATAATTATATTTTCATTGTTTATTTCGATTTTAGTTTCTTTTTTTACAGATGTTGCTATATTAATAATTTCTTGATTAAAGTTTTCTTGATTCGTATTTATGCCAATTCCAATTACCAAGTATTTTACAATTTCTCCTTGAAGTTTGCTTTGAGTAAGTATTCCTCCAATTTTTTTATTATTTATTATTAAATCATTTGGTGTCTTAATTTGTATTTCAATTTCATATAAATTTTTAAATACTTCTACAAAGGTTTTAGCAAGTTCTAATGTGATTGTTTTAATATATTCCACTGGTTTTTCTATTTTTAGATATATTGAAAAAGCTATGTTATTTTGTTCAGATGTGTACCATCTTCTGCCATGTGTTCCTATTCCATCTGTTTGTATTTGAGCTACTATTATATTTCCGTTTTCAATATTATCGTTTTCAATTCTTCTCCATATTTCTTTTTGGGTTGAATCTAATTGATTATAGTAGATTATTTTTTGTCCTAAATATTTAGTTTTTAACTTTCTATTCAATCGTTTTTATCTCCTCTTGTCTTTTTATTTTAGAAGTAGTTGTTTTTATTAATGGTGTTTGTGTAAGTATAATTCCCCTTATTGCTTTATATGCAGGCATAGTTTTATTGATTTCTTTTACTTTTTTATTTATTGCATCATACATTTCTTCGTATGTATTAACTTTATAAGCTGATTTTACGGTTTGCTCATCATATACTATTTTTACATATATTTTCATGTCATCTTTATCTTCTTTGTTTGATTTTCCATAAATAAATGATTCTTTTACGCCTTCAATTCTATTTACTAAGCTTTCCATTTCTTCTGGAAAAATGTTTTTACCATTTTTTAATACAATGACACTCTTTTTTCTTCCTTTAATAAAAATATATCCTTCTTCATCTATTGAAGCTAAGTCTCCTGTGTAAAACCAATCATCAACTAATGCTTCTTTTGTTGCTTTTCTATTTCCAAAATACTCTAGCATTATATTTGGTCCTTTTACAACAAGTTCTCCTACTCCTTCTTTGTTTACATCTTCTACTTTAGCTTGCACATGAGGAAGTGGCTTTCCTATTGAACCAACTTTAAAGTTTGTATTTGTTTCAATTGCAATTACTGGTGATGTTTCTGTTAGTCCATATCCTTGGCAAAGATTTATTCCCCAATTTCTATATGCTTCCGCAACTTTTGGATCAAGAGCTGCTGCTCCACTAATAAATAATTTTATATTTCCTCCAAAAAAGTCATTAATGTCTTTGAATATCTTTCTTTTTTCTTCCATTGAGCTGTTTTTATATTTTTCCATTAGTTGTTTTGTTTCTTCTAATTTACCTTGCTTCTGTAATTTTTTTATAATGTTTTTATATGCATTTTCATATATAGCAGGTACAAATGCTGCAAAAGTTATTTTATATTCTCTTAAATTATCCATTATATGTTTTAGCCCATCACAGAAAGATGTTTGTGCTCCACTATATAGTGAAAATAAAAATCCAACTGTACATTCAAAAACATGGTGCAATGGTAAAAATGATAACAATCTATCTTCAGAATTGATGTCTAATACTTTTGCTAAATCCATTAAATTTGATACTATATTTCTGTGGCATAATGCGACTACTTTTGATTCTGATGTTGTTCCTGATGTAAATAGCATTATATTCATTACTTCAGGATCTATTTGTGCATTTATAAATTCTTTATTTCCCTGTTTTATTAATTCTTTTCCTTTTTCTATTAATTCTTTTTCTGAAAAGATTCCTTCTTTATGTGTTTCTAAATCCATTGATATTAGGTGTTTTAGCTTTCCAGTATTACTTAATATTATTTTTTGTAAACGTTCTTCATATTTTCCTGAATAGAAAATTGCTTCAACTTCTGAACGTTCAATTAATCTTTTTAATTCGTTATCTGGTAATGATTTATCTAAAGGTACTATTATTCCTGTGCCACAAGTTACTGCTAAGTATGCTATTTCCCATTCATATCTATTTTCACCTATGACAGCAATGCGTTTTCCTTTTAACCCCATGTCTATTAAAGCTGTTCCTAGGGCATCTATCATTTCACGTACTTCTTTATGCGTGAAAATTTTATATTTTCCCTCTGAAATTCTTATTTTATAAGCTGGTCTATCAGCATATAATTTTCCAGTTTTCTTTAACATATCTTTTAAATCTTTAATTTTTATATTTTCTTTTGAATTGTTCATTAATTTGCTTGCTCCCTAAATAAAATTTACTTTTTATATTTTACCACACTATTTCCAAAAGATAATTAGACTGACCGGTCAAAAGGGAGGTTCTTTTGGTAAAGAAAAAGAACTCTTTTCTGAGTTCTTTAAGTTATTGTTATTTTTTTGCTTTGTGGTATAATAATATAATTAGTAGATACATTGTCGACTGTGTCTACAAAGTTATTGCGTCTAGGTAATTGTAACCTTGCCCCAGTAACTTTTTTTATTACTCCTCTATCAATATCATTTTCTAAATGGCTTTGCATAAACTTGTCATAATTATTTCGTCCATGTACACTTGTTGCACATTTGTATTTATTTCAATATTATTTACTTGTTCTTTTCCATCTATTTTTATGCTCGCAATAATATTTCTATCTCCTTTATCTGCTAAACATGTAGTATTGATATTTCTTTTATTTGATGTTATACTATTAATAGAAGATAAATCTTCTTTATTAGTCATTTCTTGACTAAGTGGCCTTTGAGCCGTAACTGAAGATTTGCTTCTATTTTTTTTGCTTATTTTATCTAGTCTACCAACATTATAAATTGTATCTATTTTATCATTTTTCCCAACAGACATAGTTATTCTGTAGTATTGCCCATCAAAATCTTCAAAATGTACTGTCTTGTCACTTATAGATAAAGAAAAAGAACTCTTTTCTGAGTTCTTTGATTTACTTGATAATGAATATTTTTCCGTTTTTTTGAGTATAATTATTAGTAGTATTGACATCTTTATTATTAGATGTTATTCTATTAGTAGAAGTAGTTCCGCTTATTAGTAACTGCATTATTTGCAGAATAACTAATGGAATTACTTCTTTTTTTGTTTATATTAACAATATTATAAAATAGTTCTTGATTTTTTGTATTTATACCCGTAACTACTTCTATATTATAGAACTCATCTCCTATTTTTATATTTGAATTTGCATGATTAAAGCTTTTTAAGCTATCATTTCTTTTATGTTTCAAACCTTCATTTTTTACATTATATGCATTTTTCACAATCTCATTTAAATTATTTGACATCTTAAATTTTGCTTTATACAAATCTACATCATTATCTTTTAGTTATTTAGTATATTCTGAACTTACATATTCATTTCTTGATTTTGCATTAACTTTTATATTAAAGAAATTCATATCGATTCCATCTGGAAATTTATTTTTTTAATACTTCTTTTACAGTTCTTTTCAATTCTCTTTTTGATACATTCTCTAGTATATTGTTTTCGATTATAACATATGGTTTTCCATTTTTATCATATTTTACTAAATTCTTTACGCCCTCTTCTATCTCTACATTGTTGCTTCTTGGGCTTGCCTAGTTTGTTTTCTTATGCTTATTATTGTATTTGCTTGGAATACTTTTTACATTTTTTTATTGTAACTTCTTTAATGTGGTTTTCATATTATATAAAAAAAATTTAGGAGGCTTTCAATGGCTAAAATACTTATTTATAATAATACTACTAATAGGATGGAAACATATTATAAAGGAGAGCAAGAAGCTATGCCATACAATGCAAATAGAACTCTTACTGTAAAAGAATTTAGAGGATCTAGTACTTCAGAAATTTTATGGTCCGATAGGAGAACTATGCAATCTTGGAATAACTTTAGAGCTTTATATGGTAAACCTATTTTTGTTGGTTTTGCTTTCAAAAGATGTTGGGAAGGCGGACACGGCATCTTGTCACAACATTATGCTGGTGTTGCTTTTGATGTAGCTCAAAATTTAAATGCTCAAGGAAGAGATTATATGCGTAACTTAGCTCGCGCTTCTGGATATTGGAGATACATTGAGCCAGCTTCGGATACTCCACGATGGGTGCATTTTGATGACCGCTGGATTGCTAGTGGATATCCATTAACTATGTCAGGAAGTAGAGGAATTTATGTTTTAATTGCACAAGATGCTCTTAATACTTTGGGACTTGATACTGGTGGTTTAGATGGTATATTTGGTCAAAAAACTTATAATGCTGTAATCACATATCAAGGAAATAATGGTTTATCTCAGGATGGGAAAATTGGTAATATAACTTGGAATAGCCTTATGAATGAAGTGGTTGGAAATGGTGCATCTGGAACAACTATTTTGAAGTAAGTTATTATTGCAAAAACCTTGTTAAATAAAATTTAACAAGGTTTTCTATTTTTAATTCTTAAAGTAAAGTTTGGTAAAAATGCTTTCTGATTTGTTTATATAGAACAAAAGCGGACATTATTAACTTTTTCGCTATTTATAACATTTTAAAGTCCGCGTCTTTGTTCGTCCGCGAAAAATTGTAT
>CANPZM010000061.1 GCA_947589065.1 uncultured Clostridia bacterium | reverse complement strand
GATATGCAATTAAAACGTTTATCAGGATTGCAAAGAGAAAAGATTGAAGAAGAATATAATCAATTAATGAAATTAATCGCACATTTAAAAGAAATATTAGCAAGTGATAAATTAGTTTACGATATCATAAAAGAAGAACTTCTTGAAATGAAAGAAAAATTTGGAGATGACAGAAAAACAAAAATAGTTGCAGCAGATGGAGAACTAGAAGTAGAAGATTTAATAAAAGAAGAACAAGTAGTAATTTCTTTAACTAGATTTGGCTACATAAAAAGAGCTCCTGTAGATACATTCAAAAGTCAAAGAAGAGGAGGAAAGGGAATTACCGGTATGACAACAAGAGAAGATGACTTTGTAAAAGAAATATTTACAGCATCATCTCATGATACCTTATTATTCTTCAGTAATAAAGGAAAATTATATAGATTAAGAGGATATGAAGTTCCAGAAGCAGGAAGAACAGCAAAAGGTACTGCAATAGTAAATTTACTAAGCCTAGATGCTGACGAAAAAATATCAGCAATCATGCCAATACAAAATTTTGCAGAAGGAAAATATCTATTATTTGCTACTAAATCAGGATTAATAAAGAAAACAGCACTTTCAGAATATAATTCATCAAGAAAAACAGGATTACAAGCTATTGTTCTAAAAGAAGATGATGAATTAATAGATGTAAAACTAACAGATGGAGAAGATAATGTTGTTATTGTTACTAGAAAAGGAATGTGTATAACCTTTGACGAAAAAGATGTGCGTTCAGTAGGAAGAGTTTCACAAGGAGTATTAGGAATAAGATTAGACACAGATGACAAAGTAATTGGAATGGAATCAATATTAAACAATAGTAAATCAACATTATTAGCAATTACAGAAAATGGATTTGGAAAGAGAACAGAATTAGATGAATATAGAGTACAAAATAGAGGCGGAAAAGGAGTTATAACATATAAAGTAACACCAAAAACCGGAGAATTAGTCGGAATAAAAATTGTAAATGATGATGATGATATTATGTTAGTAACAGACAAAGGAACAATCATAAGATTAAAAGTTCAAGAAGTTAGTGTATTAGGTAGATCAACACAAGGAGTTACACTAATGAGAACAAATGAAGGAAAAGTAGTTAGTGTTGAAAAAGTAGCAGATGACTATAATGAAATAATGGAATAAAAAGATTATAAATCTTAATATAAAATAAAAATCCCAGAAATATTTTTTCTGGGATTTTTTCTATAATAGGAAAGTATAACTTTCTTATTATAGAAAAAATTAACATTGCACAGAAAAATTGATAAAGCAATTTTTCATGACAACAAATCTTTACTCTTCTTTGAGCCATTAAATATAAGAAGAAAAAAGTTAAAAAAAAGAAACAGATTTCGTGAAACGAAATCTGTTCTAAACTTATTTTTTTAATCTAATGTCTTCACCAAAAAATCTACATATATTATAATGCCCAACAATTCGTGAGCCAATTGTTTCAGAATATAATTCAAAAATCTCTTTTATAGTCAAATTAGAAGAAATAATTGTTTTAGTAATTTTTGAATTTTGATTTAATATTCTAGAATTAATTATAGTGAATAATTCAGTATATTTCATATTATTCATGGATTCAGTTCCTAAATCATCAATTATAAGTAAATCTACATTTAAAATATGATTCATTGTATTTTCAACATTATTATTAAATTTTTCTTGTATAATTCCATCTAACATAACAGGAGCTGTTTGATATAAAACAGTTTTTCCCTTATCTAATAATTCTTTAGCAATACAATTAGAAAGAAAAGTTTTCCCCAAACCTGTTTGTCCAATAAACATTAAATTTTTTTCCAATGGTGAATCAAAGTTTTCAATAAATTTCTTTGAAATATCAACAATTTTTTTAATATTTTGTCTAGGAGAATACTGAGAATTATAAGAAGAATCACAATTATCAGAATATAAGTTAAAATTAAAATGTTCAAAATTTTCGGAATCAATACTAGCAATATTAGATTTATTATATTCTATATTATAAAGCTTTTGTTTAATACAAGAACAAAGAGAACCATTAACATATCCAGTATCCTCACAAAGTTCACAATCAAAATTTGGAGACAAATAATTTTGAGGTAAGTTTAATTTTTTCAAAAGTTTAGCCTTCTCAATAGAAATATTATTTGCTTTATTTTGCAACTCACTTATTTTCTTTTCTTTTTCTTCTGTAGAAAGACTAAGAATATTTTTTATTGATGATAATGAAAGTTGTTGTAATTCTTTTTCTAAATTATAATATTCTTTAGAAGTTTCAGCCAACATTTTTTTTCGGTTTTCTAAATCAATAAGTTTATGAGTCCTTTTAGAATCATATTCAGTTAATAGCTGTTTTAAAATTAAATTGTCCATAAAATCCTTTCTTAATTATTAGCATAAATATTATCAAAACTATCATAATTTCTCTGTGTAGAACTATGATACTTAGTTTGTTTTTTCAATTCTTTTATTTTATCGTTTTTTTGCTTAGAAGCATTTAAATAATCCTGTATTTCATTAACTGTTTTTAAATTTCTGTCATGCCAATCAGAAATCATTTTGTCAAAATATTCAAAATTAATATTAGATTTTACCTTTTTTAAAGCTATTTCGATAACATCCATATTATAAGAATAATCAATTGCCCATTTTCTTATATAACCATCTTCAAAAACAGTTAGATTTCTATTTAATCCTAATTTTTTTATAACAGATTTCTTCAAAGCAGATACTTTTTCTTTCTTTTCATAATACTGATCTAAATCTGAAAAAGAACGCACATTATTTTTATACCAATCATCAGCCACAACTTGGATATATTCTCTATGAAGAGCTGAATGGTCAAAACAATAATTAAATAATGCAAGCATAACTTGTTCATCAAAATTATATTTTTTAAACCATAAATCTATATCATTATACCAAGATGGAGACATAATTCCTTGGAAAAATTGATTATTAATATTTTCGATTGCAGCCGCACGATACTGATTTTTAGCATTTTTCTTAATATCATCTGGAGAAGAAGTTATTTTTGGTGAATATAGTTTAAGAAGTTCTGTTTCTTGCAAATTTACTAACATATATCCAGTATGCTTTTTTACTAAAACACCAGTATCTTCCCAATATTTTAAAGCATCTTGAATCGTTTTTATAGAAAGAGCTAATTTTTTTGATAAATCATTAAGTTTAACATCTTTTTCATATTTAGACAAAAACAAAACATATAAAAAAACCTTAATATAATCACCGTTTGCAGAACTCAAGTATTCAGTAAAGAACACATCAGGAATTTCTGTACTAGAAAATAATATTGATTTATCAATTGGCTCTAATTTCATAAAAATTCTCCTTAAATTTATAATACAATTAGTATAAATTTAAAGAAATTATATCATCATATTAGGAGTTTTACAACAAAAGTTAAAATCTTTTGTCATAAAAATATACTTTAGGTCGAAGAAAAAATTTTAAAATATATGAAAAAACAATGATGATATTTTCATTCGAATGATTTAGAGCAGTAAAAAGAAAAACAGGAATAAAAAATATCATAAAAAGATAAAACTTTATAATAAATGTCTTAAATAAAAACGAAATTATAAAATACAAAAAAACGGCATATATAAAATTAATTATAATAGAAGAATAACTAAAAATACCTAGAAATTTTAAAGAAAAATCATAATTTTTAGGAAAAATAAAATTCATAAAAACACCTACCTATTGAAAATAACTTTTAAATGAAGAAATAGAAGTTGTAATATCTGAAGTAAAGCCAGAGGTAAATTCTCTTACAAAAGAATTTGCCTTTATTAAACAAGCCAAAGATGCTAAATATAGCAATTTAGTAATAGTGGGATTAGCAGTAGTTTGAAAAGAAAAAATTATCAAAAGGATCCCACAAACAAACACTTGAACAAATAATTGACCAATTAAATTTTTAATCCAAATTTTAAAAATCCATTTAGATTGATCTAAACATATAGATAAAAAAGCAAAAGGAGAAAAAATAATAAGAATTTTTATAAATATAAAACGAACAGAATAAGTAAATAATAAACTAATAAATCCGAATGAAGTAAAAACTTTTAGGAAGCCATCAAGAGAAAAGAATCTAAAAGGAGGGAAAACATCAGCAAGGAAAACTTCCTGCAATTTACTATAAACTACAACAAAGGATAATTTTGTTGAAAATAACATTACTCCAAATTCTCGAACAATATCAGTCAAGATATCAAAGAAATTAATAAGAAATTCACAGATATAGGATGAAAAGTGGATAAATAAAGCTGAAAAAAACAATTTTATTATAAAAGAAGCAGGCTTTTGAAAATTACTACAAGTCAACCAAGAAATTAAATATCCAATTGCATAATAAAGTAAAAAACCAAACAATAATGATTTACAAAGAATAGTCAAATTAAAACGTTGTGTAACCAGAGAAGTAAAATATGTTTCATCACACATTTTTGAATCAATAAAAACCAATTCATCTAAAGCAACGAAAATATTATTATCAATTGAAACTAATAAGTTATTTATTAAAGAAGATAAAGAATCATTTAAGACAGATGCAAATTGTGTATAATCCATAAAACCTCCTATGTAAGTAAATTATTTATTGTAGATAAAATTAAATCAAGACAAAGGATGAAAGCATAAGAAAACAAAGAACCACGAATTAATCTTTTCCCCGTTCGAATTCTCTCTTCATCACCGAAACTAAATTTTTTCATAAGAACTCCAGAACCCACAGCAATTGCAGCAGCAGGAGTAGAAATTGCAACAATCCAAGATTCGATTTTTTCAAATGCTGAATTTAATGTAGTAATAAGCTTAGGATAAGCACAAAATACAGGTTTAGTGAAGAAAACTAAAATAATAAAAAATAAAAATATAGAAAATAAAATTTTTTCTTTTTTCAAAATATCAAGTCCTTTCTTTTAAAAAATATGGTTGTAAGTATAATTTTTCTAACGGTAAAATAGAATAGCCAGTAGAAATAAAGGCCAAACAATTAAAAGTATCTAATTCACGTGAAAAGAAATTAGAATCAAAAATAAAATCTTTTTGAATAGAGGTATTATAACTTTCAGATATATTAGAATCTTTAGAGAGTAAACTATTAAAAATAAAATTATAATTTGTTTGTCTTGCATTTTCAGAGATAGTTTTAGAGAGTAATTTTTTTTCTTCTTTACCAGTCTGTTTTATAATTTCTTCAATAGTAAAAGAATCGTCAGTTCTAAACCAAAATTTATTTACCAAATTTTGAATTAAAACCTTAGTAGTATTCATATCTTTTATAGATGATAGTAAAGAGGAATAACTTTGTGTTGCGACTATGTTTATACTTTTGGCTTCACGAGATTGTGAAAAAAAAGCAGAGTCATTTTGAGTAACATATTCATGATATTCATCACAAATAAAACAAGAGGGATAAACTGTTCCAGACTTTGATAACTGCATTAAAATTTCAGATTGAAAATCTATTTTTAAATAGGCTGCAATTATTTTAGACAAATTAGAATATTCAGATAAATTCATATCAAGTACGACAATTTTGTGATTTTTTAAGATATAATCAAATCCCGGAAATGAAATATTTTCTAAGGATGGACAAAAAATTTTTTGAATATCGGAATCAGATACAAAAATATTAGTAATCCTAGAAATTTCTGATTTCAAAATAGATTGAGTTCTATCATCTAAAGAAAAAAATTCTTCTTCAAAAAAACTAATACAAGAAAGTAAATCCGAAATTTGTACGTTACTCAAAAGATTTTTATAAAAAATAGATTTTAAATAACTAATTTTTTCTTGATAATAAGCTTTGGACATAATTAATTTATGGAGCTCAATAAAAGTAACATATCCTTTATTATATAATCGACACAATTTAATAGCTTCTGTTAAAAGTTGTTCAGCCTTATCAATCCAATAACTTTCTGATTGCTCAGGACTAAACAATAATAAAATATTTTTCAAACGATTAGCTAAAACGTGAGGCTTTAAATTTGGTTTATGAAGCGGATTATAAGAGATAGAACCTTTTAAACTTATAACAAATAAACTATTTAAATTAAAGAAATTCATACAAACTTTTTCTACAAATTTATGATAATTTCCTTTAACATCTAATATTAAAAAAGCACAATTATATTTATTTGAAAAATTAAGTTCGAGTAATTGAGAAGTAAGAGGATATAATAGAGATGACGTTTTCCCAGAACCAATAGAACCAGTGACCAAAACATTTTGGTACAATCCGTGAATAGGAATATATATTGACAAATTTTTTGAATTTTTTCCTAAATACAGACAAAGTTGATTAATATTTTTTTCTACGTTTTTTTCTGATATTGAACTTTTATTCTTAAATTTTTTAAACATCAATTTTAAGAAACTAAAAATAGAATTACATATAATAAAAAAAGATACAAAAGAAGTAATAATATAAACATTTTTTAGCATAGACCAAATATTTCTTAATTTATAAGAAATATTTATACTAATATTTCCAAAATTAAAAATAACATTTCTAGAAATAAAAATTGGCATTAAAATATATAATTCAATAATACAAAAGAAAACTGAAAAAAATAATACAAAAAATAATTTTACAAAAAAATTTTTACAAAAACGCATTAATAATCTTTTTTTATATTTAATTTAAAACCTTGTTTTGTTTGGATAAATATTAATTCAAATAATGAATAAAATAAAGATAAAATAATAAAAACATGAAATAAAAAAGTGAGAAAAAATAAAATAATTAAAACATTCAAATAGTCATACCTCCTTAAGAATATCCAAATAATACAACAAAAAAAGTAATTTGTCTATACTTTTTTAAAAAAACATGTTAAAATATTAAAGATATAAAAAGAAAGGAATGATATTAATGATAGAAAAAACAACTAAAATTGGAACATTACTAGAAGAAAATCCAGAAAAAGCTGAAATATTAATAGAAGCAGGAATGCATTGTTTAGGATGTCCAGCATCACAAGCAGAAACATTAGAAGAAGCATGCGATGTACATGGAATAGATGTTGAAGAACTAGTAAAAAAATTAAATGCATAAAAATTAAAAATGCCTAAAGAAAAAACTTTAGGCAAAACTTGCATCCATAGCTCAGTAGGATAGAGCGCTCCCCTCCTAAGGGAGAGGTCGGGGGTTCGATTCCCTCTAGGTGCACCAAGAGAAAATACATTAACCAGGCATTTTCTCTTTTTCTTTTTTTTTAATTTTTTTAGTTACTTCTTATTTTGACAACTTTTTTGACAACCTTCATCAGAAATATAGTTATTTAGAACATTGCATATATTCTTAGATTTTATAGTGTCTAAATGAGTATAAACGTCATATACCATTTTAGAAGAAGAATGCCCCATTAATGCTTGTGCTTCTTTAATTCCAATACCAGAATAATACAACATTGTACAGAAAGAGTGCCTTAATTGGTGGTTTGTAAAACGAATATAAGTATCATCAGTTAGTTCTTTATTTATTCTTTTACTATATTCTAAATTGATAGCATATAAGAAACTTTCCAAATGACGCCTATATGATGTTTTTGATAACATTTTACTATCTGTTTCTCGTACAAAAAGTAGTTTCTGACCTTTAGATATACAAGATTCTATATGCTTTTCTAATTTATTATACAAGATATCGAGAATAGGAATACTTCGGTTTTTATTATTTTTTGTTGATTTCACAAGTGGTTGATTGGTTTGAAAGAAAACGGCTTTATTTATATTAATTTCCTTAGTAGTTAAATTTACGTCATCAACAGTAAGGGGAATAATTTCTTCAATACGTAGACCAGCATAACGAAGAAGTAGGTAAAATAAACCGTATTTATGGTGGTCGGCAACATATAAAAGTAATTCATCTTCTAGTTTAGTTAATGCTCTATTTTCTTTTTTTGGAAAATATATTGCTTTTATATTAGATGCTACATTTTTTTGAATTATATCATTGTCAACGGCATCATTTAATATTCTTTTTACTGTAGAAATTGCACGATTTACACTATTAGTATAACCTGCTTTTAGCATATCAGATTGCAATTTTTTTACAGTAGATGTTTTAATATTTTTAATTCTAATATTTCCGAAAGCTGGGTAAATATGATTATATAATAATATTTTTATATTCCTTTGTGTATTATATTCCTTTACCTTTATATTAATATCAAACCATTGCTCTGCCCACTGTTTAAAGGTTATTTTTTCATTCTCAAACATATAACCATTCAAAAGACTATTTTTTACAGTTATATACTTATTTTCTAAATCTTTTGCATTAGAAGCATACAGATATTTTGATTTCCCATTTACCATAACTTTCTTTACTAATCTACCATCCTTTCGAACAGTGTATGTAAGTTTTGACATTATTCCTCCTTTCTATTTCTTTGTATAAAAGAAAAAAATCCTTTCTTTTTTATATGTTCTAATTCAAAAGATAAATCTTTCACTTTTGAATTTTGAATATCTAATTCTTTTTTATAAAAATTAATTATAGTAACATTATTTTCAATTTGATTATTTAACTTATTTATCTCAACATTTTTTAAAAATAGAGAGTTATTAATAGTAGATATTTTAGAATTTAATGATTCATTAATTTTTGCTAAATCATCAACTTGTTGACATAATTTTTCATTGTCGTTTTGTAAACAGCGTATTTTTTTAGATTTTTTTTCTATCTCTTCTAAATATTCGAAAATAGGAGATCTTTGGTAATAAAATTCCTTGGATTTATCTTTGTTATAAATATATTTTTCAATTTCTTTATAGGCTTGTTTATTATAATATCTCTTTTTTGCACCGTAATCAGTCTTTTTAATAATACAATAATTGCTTGTATTAATTCCTAATTTTTTTGCAATTGATGGGAAAGTATTATGTTTTATATTAAAAATATTACATAAATCAATAACGGAATATATAAAAGTATTATTATTTTCCATATTCTAAAATCCTTTTTAAAAACCAATTTTATTTTTTTCTTTTATTTTTACTTCTTGCATGCTTGTTATAGTTTTTTCTACATCATCATTAGTAAAAAAATTAATATCACTTTTTTCTTGCAATACTCTGTTTGCTTGTTTAATTTTTAATCTTTCATAAAAATTTCGTACATAACGACCATTACCGAAATTTTCTTTTTTTCTAGCTTCTGCAAAATGTTCTTTGATAGATTTTTCTAAACCATTTTCAAATTTAAAATTTTTATTTACTAAGTTATTGAAAATGCTTATCATTTCGTCTTCTGTAAAATCTTCAAATT
>CANPZM010000060.1 GCA_947589065.1 uncultured Clostridia bacterium | reverse complement strand
GCTTCAAACTCAAGGCTTTCATTCCTATGTGTGCCTTGCGAGCGAAGCGAGAAAGGAATGGAATTTTATATGAAAAATATAGATAAAGTAGAAATACATGACATATTTCAAAGAATAAAAAATAAAGAAAAAGATGCTTTAGAGCTTTTATATAAAAAATATTATAATTTGGCAAAGAATATGTCTTTTAGCATAGTAAAAGACAATGATGATGCTGAAGAAATATCTCAAATAGTTTTCTTCAAGATTATGCAATTGCCTACTGAAAAATTACCAAGTAATAATGAATTAAGTTGGTTATATTCAATAACTAAAAATCAAACGATAGATTATTTAAGGAAAAAGCACAATTATATAGACATTGATTCTATATATGATATTCCAGAAAAAGATAATAAAATTAATGAAATAATAGATAGAGAAACTTATAATAAAATGATAGATTGTCTTGAAGATAAAGAAAAGGAGATTGTTTCATTAAAGGTTTTAACAGATTTTACATTTAAAGAAATCGGACAAATACTAAATATGCCTACACCAACCGTACAATGGAAATATTATAAATCTGTTCATACATTGAAAATACTTCTAAGTAACTTAACTATGTTTATTATTACAACTATATTATATGTAAAAAGTGCAACAAAAATTGATGAAAAAGCAGATAACACCAATATAACAGATAGCACAAAACAAGATAATCATAAATCAATTGATTCAATATCACCATCTTCAATAGATGGATTTACAGCTGAAAGTACAACATCATCAAAACAATCAACTATAGTTTCAAATAAAGTTGAAACGAGTTTGTTCAGTATTTCTGCTATATTTTTAATATTAACGATAATTTTTGGAATTATTTTTGCAAAACACCAACAAAAAAGGCATCATAAATCGTCTAAATAATAGAAGGAGTTGATTCTACATATGAAAATAGTAAAAAAATTAGGAATGATAGTAACAAGTATATGTATAAGTTTAAAAGCATTAGCTCTTAAAGTATATGCAGTTTCTATTGATGATCTTCATATGCAAACTGATTATGGAGTTCAAATAGAACCAAGACCTACTAGGATTGTAAATATAGCTTCAACTATCATAGTTCCAATTATATTATTAATAGGAATAATAATTTATTGTATAAAAAGTACAAGTAGTGTACTAAAAAAAACAATTGTAAGCATAGGAGTTATTTTAGTATATATTCTATTTAGAATAATAATAAAAAATGTATTTTAATAAGGTGGAATTAAGATGTTAAAGAAGATATATAAACTAGGTGAACTAACTTTAATGAAAAATTATAAAGAACAAGAAAGAGATAAACATACATTGATTGATTTGTTTTGGGAATGTACTTTAACATGCAATGCAAAGTGTAAACATTGTGGAAGTAGTGCTGAAAAAAAGAAATATGATGGAGAGTTGTCAACGGATGAAATAAAATCAGCATTTAAACAAATTGCAAGAGATATGGATGCTAGTAAAATTTTAATTAATGTTACAGGTGGAGAACCATTAGTTAGACAAGACTTATGTGAGGTAATGGAATATGCAACAAATGAATTAGGATTTCATTGGGGAATGACTACGAATGGAATTCTATTAAATGATGATAATATTGAAAAATTAAGAAAAGCCAATATGGAAACAATTTCTATTAGTATTGATGGACTTGAACAAACACATGATAGTTTTAGAGGTGTTCCAGGATCATACAAAATAATAACTAATAATATAAAAAAATTAAAAGAAGCAGACTATGTTAAACATCTTCAAGTAACAACTGTATTTCATAAAGAAAATATAAATCAATTAAGCGAACTTTATAATGTGATGGTAGATTTAGGACTAGATTCATGGAGATTGGTGTCAATGGATCCGATAGGAAGAGCAAATGAAAATGATAATTTATTGCTTAATGGAAAAGAAATAAAACAATTGCTTGATTTTATAAAATCTAAGAAAAATGATAAAAGGTTAGAACTTACATATGGATGTCCAGGTTTCTTAGGATTAGATTACGAAAAAGAAGTTAGAAAGCATTATTTTTATTGTAGAACAGGAATTAATGTTGCAAGTATTTTATATAATGGAGATTTATTTGTTTGTCCAAATGTGCCAAGAATTAAGAGATTTATACAAGGCAATATTAGAACAGACAATTTCAAAGATGTTTGGGATAACAAATATAAGGAATTTAGAAATAAAGATAGAACAAAATGTGAAGAGTGTGGGAAATGTGAACATTGGGAATATTGCCTAGGTGGAGCTTTCCATACATGGAATTTTAGTGATAATGAACAAAATAAATGTACTTATAAAATGATTAATGAAATGTAGGAGGTACTTATGAAAATAGTTGAAAGAATAAAAAAAGGTTTAATAGGAATTGGAGCATTTTTATTAACTATACCAACAAAAGTGTTTGCAATTGATTACATGGATATACAACCTATGTATGGAATACAAGAACCAGAGCTAGTAAGAAGCAATTTAGTGAATAGCATATGGAATATTTGTAGAATGTTTATTATACCAATAGCTTTATTAATAGGAATAATAATTTATTTGAAAAAAAGTAAAAGCAGTAAAAAGAGAAAAATTATTACAGTATTAATTACAATCAGCATAGTTGTGATTTTATGTTTGCTAGTTAATTATATAATTAACAATGTAATATAAGGAGGAGTATATGAAGGGTTTTGTTTCAAGAATAAAAAAAATAATATTTTCCATAACAGTAGCAATAATATCTTTTCCAAGTAAAATTTTTGCAGCTATAGATCCATCAGCCATACAAGATTTGTATGGACCACCTCCAACATCTACCTTATATGGAGTTTATAGACCAAGCCCAGTAACAATAATTTGGAGAATTGCAAGAACATTTGTAGTTCCAATAGCTTTATTAATAGGTATAATAATTTATTTTAAGAAAAGTAAAAGTAGTAAAAAGAAAAAAATATTAGTAACTTTAGGAATTGTTGTTTTAGTTGCATTACTATATTTCGTTATCAATAAAATTGTTATAAATCTAAATTTGTTATAATAAGGGGATAAAGTAAAATGAAAAGTGATAAAAAATATATGATTATTTTAATTTCTGCAATAGTAGTAATTGCAATATATACGCCAATATCATTCGGAATAGTAGCAAAAGAAGTTTTTACAACAACACAAATTGTTAGTAGAGGAGTAGCAATATTGTTAAGTTATATGCAAGTTTTACAATATGTAGTTCCAATCTTGTTTTTCACTATAAAACTAATTATAAATAAGAAAAAACAAAATAATAAAAATACATTTCCATATATATGTTTATATATATTTATATCAATATTAATATTTTTATTATTTATAGAAATAGGTAGTCTGATATTAAAAAATTCATCTACATATGGTTATTCAAGTAAAACAATAGATTATATTCGTTATAATGGAAAAATAGTTTATTTCCATAGATAAGGTGATGGTGAATAATTATGGATAAATCAAAGAAATATATTACAATTTTAGCAATTTTGCTAATGATTTCAATTTTGATTATTATATATTTGCTTGTTGAAAATGCACCTATGATTGAAGATACTGGAGAAGAAATTGAAAGAAAATGGCTAATAAATGCTAGTGATATTCCATACAATTTAGAAGATGGAGTAGAACAGAAAATAGTACAAACTTATTTGAATTTTTCTCCTGAAATTAGAGTAAGAAATATTAATAATGGTGAAAAATATATACTTACAATAAAATCCGATATGTCTGTAGATGGTTTAACTAGAGATGAAAAAGAATATTATATATCAGAAGACGAATATAATAATTTATTAAAAAAGCAAGAAGGAAACACTATAGTAAAAACAAGATACCAAATATTTGATAATGGAAATATTATGGAGATAGATATATTTGAAAAACAGCTAGAAGGTTTGGCATATATGGAAGTTGAATTTGAAACAGAGGAAAAGGCAAGAGCTTTTGAAACTCCAAAATGGGTAATAAGAGATGTAACAGATGATATAAGATATAAAAATGGATATTTAGCAAGATACGGAATGCCAGAGAATGACTAAAAACTAAGATAAGTAAATAGCAAATTATAGACATAAATAAAAGCAGGAAATGATTCCTGCTTTTTAATAATCTAAACAGCAATATTTTTGTTTTTCTAAATAGCGAATACATAAATCAATGAAATATTTTAAACTAATTTTTCTACCATCATAATCATCTTCAAAAATACTATAAAAAACATTAATATTAGTATTATCCAACATAGTATTTAAAGATTTGTCCATTGCCGATCGTACAATTTTATAATTCATAACTTTATTTTTTTCAGAGACCTTTATTACAAGAGCATTCATATCTTGTAATAAATTTTTATCATAATATGCTAATAAAATAGCATCTTTTAAATAATTAGCTCCCTTAAAATATGTAGTTAATCCAATTTTCCAAAATATATCATCAATATTTTTTTCAATTTCTAAAGTGTCTTTTAATGAGTCGGCAACAAGATTAATTGCATCTAATAGTGAAAAATTAGGTTGTTTTTTTCTGAAAAGCCAATGATGATTTTCAGGATTAATAATATTGATTATGTTTTTAGAATCTATTACCAAAATAATGATATTTCCTTTATCTACTCGAGTTATTGCATTTTTTAGAATATTAGTACAAAAGGAAACTGAAGTAGTTGAATCCAATATTATTACATTTTCTTTAGGTTTAACTCGAATAATCAAATCATTTACTTTATCTTTTGGTACATTTATTATTTCAATTTTTGATTCGTTTTGCAAAGCGATATTAGATAAGCTGTTATACAAAATATCATTATTATTGGCAATTATTACTTTGATACTCATAATAATTCCCTCCTATAATGTATTTGATTGAATTCTATCATAAAAAATAAATAAAAACAAGTAACCACAAATAGTTGTAAATGCGCTTAATAATTAATTCATTTTCGACAAAAAATGCTGATTTTTTCTGATTTTTTCCGATTTTTTCTGATTTTGAGACAATCCCTATAAATCATTGTATGATTTATATAGGACAAGATAGTCTGTAAATTTGAGGTGGAATTATTCACTAATGGAGAAGATATTTTGAACACTAATGATTTAGTTGAGAGTATTTTTATTTATAGATTATTTTGTTGTGAGGTATTTTATTATGTATTGAAAAGAAATTAAATAATTATTTACATATTAAATTTATATTTTAAATTTTACCTCTTATCTATGGACTTATTAGTCCTAGATAGGAGGACTTTTTATGGATATAAAAGATTATTCTGAAAAAGAGATAGAACATGTTTTAAAATCATTTTCTGCTTATATCAAGTTAGTAGTAAATCATGCTGCAATAGATTATGCAAGAAAGTTAAAATCACAAAGATATAATGTGATCTCTTTAAATGAGTGTGTAGAAAAAGAAATGTCGTTATCAATGTATGATAATGGCATTTTTCTTTTTTCAGAAATAGATGATTCAGATAACATATTTTCCAATAGTAAATATAATAGAGCTTTTAAGAAACTAACTAAAAAAGAACAAAGAATTTTAAAATTATATAGCAAAAATTATACTCCGTATGAGATTTCAAAAGTCTTAAAGATTACTCAGACCAATGTAACTACTATAAAAAGTAGGGCAATTATCAAATTTAAAAAATATATAAGTGAGGTTGATAGAAATGAAGATTAGTAAAGAGGATATAGAGCTATTTAAATTGATAGATTTAGCTAGTAATGGAAATAAAAAAGCAAAATGGGAGATTGTGTGGAAGTTCGATAGCTTAGTAAGAAGTTCATCATTGGTTAATGGAAAATTTGATGAACAATGCCAGGAATATATTGAAGAGGCTATTTTTAAAAGTATTGAAAAATTTAATACTTTAGAAAAAATAAAAAATTCAAAAAATTTTAAAAATCTGTGATTATCTGGAAAAATTTTTCGCCTATGTATTTTAGAAGGACAAAAACTTCAGAAGTACATTGAAAATTGAATATAAGCTCATTAGATACATTCCTATTAGTCAGAGCTAGTTAATATATAGCCTCACAACCTATATAACTTAAATATTGGTTAGCAACCAATAAGGCGATAACGAATAATAGGTATAATGATACTCTTATATAGCCACAGCTCGAGCGTGATAAAACCGTCGCAAGCAATTGGTATAACTCGGACAAAGTCGGAGTGGTGAAAGTCCAGTGGAGTAGTTTAGCTAACTACCGTTTAATGAGTTAGGAGAAAGTTGAAAAATAATTATGAAGGGCTATTCCTTTAAATTAGAGTAGCCCTTTAATAGAAAAGGAGTTGAAGAATATTATGGATTTAGATGGATTAGCATTATTTACACTTTTAATACTAATGATAATTGGATTAGTAGTATCAATAGGTACATACTTATTAGCGATTAGTAATGGTATAGTAAAAACTGATGAAGAAAGAAGAATTGAAGATGAAGAACAAATGGAATATTTAAGAAATTATAAAAAAGGTGGAAAGAGAAATGGAAGAAATAATAAATAGAGGAGATTTATATTTTGCAGATTTAGAAAATCAAGTTATTGGAAGTGAACAAGCAGGTATAAGACCAGTAGTAATTATTCAAAATGATATAGGAAACTTTTATAGTCCTACTGCAATAATTGCACCAATAACAAGTAAAATTATAGTAAAATCAAAATTGCCAACTCACGTTATTTTAAATGCAAGTTCAAAAAGATTACCAAAGAAATCAATGATTTTGGCAGAGCAAATTAGAGTTATAGATAAAATAAGATTAAGACAATATATAGGAGCTTTAGATGATGCAGAATTAAAAGCATTAAATAAAGCTCTTCTTATTGCTTTAGGAATTGAAAATCCAAAACATAAAAATGTAGTTATAAATAAGAAATCGTTGGATAAAGAAGAAAAGACTGAATTTATAACAAGAAAACAAATTGCATCGTATGCAATTGTAGCAAGAGAATATTTAAAAAATACTGGGAATATTGAAATAAGTAATAAATTGTTTGGAGATTATATGTTGACTCTTATGGATATATTCAAGCCAAATCAGATTGAGAATGAGGCTGAGAAATATGTATAAAAAATAATAGGATATTCAATTATTAAAATAGAATATCCTTTTTTTCATAAAAATAAGTTAAGTTCGTATGAAAGGAATAGGTTATTATGGAAAAAAGCAAAGAAATAGTAAAAAGAAATAGAAAACCAATACAATATAATATAAATTCAATATATGATTCTAATGGAAAGGATATAAAAGTCTTATTAGAAGAAATATTTAAAAATTATTGTATTGATGAATTCAAAAAAGTTAGTTAATAGATTTGTTTTTTTAGTTAATTTCATATATAATACACCATATTATAAATACGAGCAACTTATTGTTAATCATAGAAGGGAGTGTATGAAAATGATAACAATGAGTGGCGAAAAAGTTTATAATGCTGATTTATATTTAAGATTATCAAGAGAAGTGATTGACAATGTAATTGCGGATGGAGGAGTAGCTAATTTAAGCGAGGATTACGAGAGAGAAAGAGAAAGTGGTAGTATTACAACTCAAAAAGCTTTTTTAACAAGATTTTGTGATGAAAATGGAATTAACATACATAATATATATGCAGACGATGGATATTCTGGAGCAAATTTTGAAAGACCTGGTTGGAATAAGTTAATAAAAGATGTAGAAGATGGAAAAGTAAATATGGTTATTGTTAAAGATTTATCAAGATTAGGTAGAGTATCATCAAAAGTAACATATTATACTGACGAGTATTTTCCCGCAAAAAGAGTAAGATTTATTGCTGTAGCTGATGCAATAGATACAGGAATACAAGATACATCTGGAGATGAAATGGCACAGTTCAAAGCATTTTTTAATGAATGGTTTTTAAGGGACTGTTCTAAAAAAGTAAGAGCAGGAAAGAAAACAAGAGCTAGAGAGGGAAAAGTAATGACGACTTATCCTACTTATCGGTTATAAAAAAGATCCAGCAGATAAAAATCATTATATAGTAGATGAAGAAATTGCACCTATTGTAAAAGAAATATTTCAATTAGCACGTGATGGACTAGCACCAACAGCTATTTCTAGAATTATGACAGATAAAAAATATAAACTTCCAAGTGAAGTCGTTGGAAATACTCATACAAGAACGGCAGATGAAATAAAAAGAGGTTGGAATAGAAATGCAATAAAAAGAATTTTGGTAAACCCAGTGTATTTAGGTAATGTTGTTAGTGGTAAATTAAGAAAGATTAATTATAAAAGTAAGAAGATTTTAAGTATGCCTAAAGAAGATTGGATTATAGTAAAAAATCAACACGAGCCATTGGTAGATAAAGAAACTTTTGACATTGTTCAGCAACTTATAAAGAGTAGAACTAGAACAAGGAAACAAAGACACGAATGGCTTTTAAGTGGAATATTGTTTTGCGAGGAATGTGGAAAACAATTGAGTATATATAATCCAAATGGAACTGATGTATTTTATACCAAGTGTAACACATATAGCACTAATACAGCATTGCATTTATGTACTCCACATAACAATAAAGTAACATCTATAACCGAAGCTATTCTAAATAATATAAAAGGCACTTGTAAAATGTTCTTAAACAATGAAGTAGAACATTATTCAAAATTATCAAAAGAGACCTATAAAAAATATGAAAGCAACAAAGATACTACCAAAAAAGAAATATCAGCATATGAACGTAAATTATTGATTATAAATAAAAAAATTGATAATCTATATGAAGATAAGATAAACGAAAAAATAAAACAAGAAGACTTTGAAAGAATTTATAATAAAACTGTTATTGAAAAAGAGGTTATAACAAATAAAATTGCAGATTTAGAAACATCATTAAAGAATGAAAAGGTAACGATTGACTTTAATAAAATTGTTTCAGATTTTGTGGATATGAAATGTATAACGAGAACAATTTTGGTACAATTAGTTGATAAGATTACAGTTGATAAAGAAAAGAATGTAAAAATATATTATAAATTTAATGTATTGAATGAAATTTCAAGTACAAAAGAAGTTGATGTTATTAAAATAAATAATAGTAAGAAATTATTAAAAGTTAGTTAATTTTTTTATTAACTTAACGGACAATGAATACAATAATAGTGCTTTTAATACTAGCAGGGGTATCAATTGCAACTTTAGTAGGTGAAAATGGAGTAATAAGAAAAGCAACAACAGCAAGGGGGAAAGCACAAGAAGCAGAAGCAGTAGAAAGAGTACAAACAGAAGTATTAGGAAGTTATGGGGAAGATGGAAATATTGACATAGATAAGTTAAATGAAAATTTAAAAAATAATATAACCGGGTTAACATATAATGAAAATTCATTATCAGAAGATAATAAAATCGAAAAGTTCCCAGCAGCTGTATTGCTAAATGGATGTAATATAGTAATAAATGGTGATGGAAGTGCAAAATATATATCTGAGATTGCAGCAAAAATAATAGAAAATCCAAAGCAATACTATGGAAAGAAAGTTACAAATTATAAAGGAAGTAATGATGATACAAATACATATAGAGTATTTTATGTAGATGCAACAGGTGAATTTGGAGATAAAGCTGGTACAATTTATTTAAAAGCAGATGTTAGTAACCAAATTTATAATTTAAATAATTATGCATCATATGACTCGACAAATACAAAAGTAAGAGATATGAATCCAGAATGGGATAAAGCAAGAGGGAATGATGAAACGAACTGGAATATAAATGAAAAGGCATCAGCATGGTTATGTTCTCCTGTAAATGAAACAAATAAAGATTCAACAACATCATTGCCATGGAATTCATATTTTGAT
>CANPZM010000059.1 GCA_947589065.1 uncultured Clostridia bacterium | reverse complement strand
CCTGTAACTTATGCAGATACAAGTGCTTTGGAGAGAGACTATGGATATAAGCCAAGTACATCTTTAAGAGAAGGATTAAGAAAATTTGCAGAATGGTATAAAGAATTCTATATGTAATTAATTGAAAGGAAGATAAAAGTGAAAAAGCATAATAGAAAACCAAGATTATGTTTAGTTTCAAGCAGTGGAGGTCACTGGGAACAATTGCAGAAATTACAACCATTAATTGATAAATATGATGGATTTATGGTTACTGAAAAAACACAATTTGAGGCTAATGCAAAATATTTTATGAAGCAAACAGATTTAAAGGATAAATTAATGCCAATAAAAATGCTATGGAATGCTATGTATGCGTTAATAATTTGGTTAAAAGAAAGACCAGATTTTGTAATTACAACTGGAACAATGGTTGCATATCCTTTTTACCTATTAGCTGTAATATTCCATAAAAAGTTTGTGTTTATAGAAACTTTCGGAAGAGCTAATATGCCAACAGTTGCTGGTAAAAAGATGGAAAAACATAGTGATTTATTTATAGTTCAATGGGAAAGTCAAAAGAAACACTATAAAAAGGCTATTTATGGGGGGTGCTTATATTGATTTTTGTAACAGTAGGGTCAAGAAATTATCCATTTGATAGATTATTTATAGAATTGGACAAATTATATGATGAAGGAGTAATAAAAGACACAATGTTTGCACAAATAGGAACTTCTACATATAAGCCTAAAAATTTTGAGTATAAAGATTTTATATCTCAAGAAGAGTTTTTAGAGAAAGTCAAACAGGCGAGCTTCGTAATTTCACATGGAGCCTCAGGATCTATTATGAAAGCACTCAATGCTGATAAAAAAGTAATCGCGGTAACTAGATTAGAAAAATATGGCGAACATATAAATGATCATCAGGTACAAAATAACGAAGCTTTTGGAGAAAATGGATATGTCTTGCCAGTTTTCGAAATGAATGAGCTAAAGGATGCAATAGTTAAAATACAGGAAGGTAAGGACAACCTAAAAAAATGGGAAAACAAAGATCCTATGGCTATTGTAAATATGATTGATGATTTTATAAAGGAGAATTGGGATACGGTAGGGAGAGATAAATTTAATAAAATATTAAGTAAGTTTTTTATTAAAGATGAAAATAAAATATTTTGGAAGAAATTTTTTTATTGTAAAGAAAATAATAATATAAAAGCACTAAAATACAAATATGATATTTATAAAATAAAACAGAAATATAATTGTTATATTCCTATAAATGCACAAATAGGAAAAGACATATCTTTACCGCATGGTTTGAACGGAATATTCATCTCACATGGTGCTATAATTGGAAATAATTGTGTAATATTTCATCAAGTTACAATAGGCTCTAATACATTAAAGGATAGTAAAAAATATGGGGCTCCTAAAATTGGGGACAATTGCTATATAGGGTGTGGAGCGAAAATAATTGGGAATGTAAAAATTGGTAATAACGTTAGAATAGGAGCAAATTGCGTTGTAGTGAATGATATTCCAGATAATTGCACAGTTGTTAGTTCTTCAAATAAAATTATTGAGCATACAGAACCACGAAATAATAGATATTATGGTTATAATGAAAAAAATAAATAGAAAAATTAGGTTTTTGAGGGAAAAATGAATAAAAAGAAGTTTTTAAAAGATATAAAATATTCAATAAGATTTCTACCAGATGCATGGTATATTCAATTATACTATCTGGCACATTTTAAAAAATTTGCTAATTTAAAAAAACCGAAGACTTATAATGAGAAATTAAATTGGTTAAAATTGTATGATAGAAATCCAAAATATACAAAACTTGTTGACAAATACGAAGTTAAGGAATATGTATCTAAGATAATAGGTGATGAGTACATTATTCCTACATTGGGAGTTTGGGAAAAATTTCATGATATAGATTTTGATAGTCTTCCAAATCAATTCGTTCTTAAATGTACACATGATTCAGAAGGAGTAGTTATTGTTAAGGACAAAAAGAATTTGAATATAAATGAAGCTAAGAAAAAAATTGAGGATGCAATGAAATATAATTTTTTCTATATTGGAAGAGAATGGCCATATAAAAATATTAAGCCAAGAATTATTGCTGAACAATACATGGAAGACGAAAAATATGGTGAACTTCGTGATTATAAATTCTTTTGCTTCGATGGCGAACCTAAAGCAATGTTTATAGCATCAGATAGAAGCAAGGGAAAAACAAAATTTGATTATTTTGATCTGAAGTTTAATAATTTAGGAATAAAACAACATTATCCTAATTCAGTAGGTGGCGTTGATAAACCTGTAAATTTTGAACAGATGATTCAATTAGCCAAAAAAATTTCAAATGGATTTAAGCATGTGAGAGTTGACTTTTATGAAGTAAATGGAAAAGTTTATTTTGGAGAAATTACATTTTACCACTTCAGTGGTTTTATGCCGTTTGAACCCACTAAATGGGATGAAATATTTGGGGACTGGCTAAAGATTTAGTTATTACAGAAAGGGAAAAATGAAAGTATATAGAATTTTAGAAAAATTATTATTAAAATGTATTAATTACATCTGGAATATATTTATAATGATACATGAAATAAAGAATGTTTTGAAAAAATATAAATTATATAAAAATATAAAATTAACTAAATTTCAAAAAAAACAGATTGACGAATTTTATAAAAAACATTATGGAAAAAAGATAAGATATTTGTGGCATAGACTCTATCAGAGTTATACAGGTAATTTTGATTATAGATATATCCCAGAATATATTTTTTCAACAAAAATAGAGCCTAGAAATAATAAAAGAATAGATGTACTACCATTTGAAAACAAAAACATGCTATCGGTAATCTTTAAAGATGAGAATGTAAAAATTCCTAAAACTTTTATTATGTGCACAAATGGCAGATTTTTAGATGGCAATAGAGATATTATTACTAAAAAACAAGCTATAGATATTTTAAAAAATAATAATAAAGGTACATTTGATTGCGTAATAAAAAATACTGTTGATACCAATAGTGGTATTGGAGTAAAAATTGCATCATTTGAAAAAGGAATTGACAAAATAAGCAATTTATCCATAGATCAATTAATAAATAAAATGAACAATGATTTTGTTGTTCAGGAAAAAATAATACCACATAGGTCATTTGCCAAACTATATGATAAATCCATAAATACATTAAGAGTTATTACATATATATTAGATAGTAAAATATATGTTGCTCCAATTATAATGAGAATAGGACAAGGTGGAGGAATGATAGATAATGCTCATGCTGGAGGAATGTTCATTGGAGTTGATGAAAATGGAAAACTTTTAGGGGAAGCTTTTACGGAATTTCAAATGAAATATAAAAAACATCCAGATACAAATGTTAAATTTTATGGTTACCAATTACCAAAGATATGTGAAATAAGAGAAATTGCTATAAATTTGCATAAAAGACTACCAATGTTAGATTATATCAGTTGGGATTTTACAGTTGACCAAAATGAGAATATTGTATTAATAGAGTCAAATTTACATTCACAAGCAGTATGGGTGTCACAAATAGCACATGGCAAGGGATTTTTTGGGGAAAATACATATAAAATTTTATCAAACATTAAGAATAAAAATAGTATCTAAGGAGAATAGTTATGAAAATTATGATGGTTATAACTGGAATGAAATCTGGTGGCGCTGAAAGAGTCATGGCAACATTATGTAATGAGTTGTCCAAAGCAAATGAAGTTCGTTTATTGATTTTAAAAAATTCCACAACAGACTATCAATTATCAGAAAAAGTTGATATTGTAACTGCTAATATAAATAGTAAAATAAAGATAATAAAAGGTATAAAGTTCATTGGAAAACAAATAGATGAATGGACACCTGATACTGTTCTAGCATTTATGAATAAAGCCAATATTGCAACCTTATTAGGTGCAAGATATGCAAAAAAAAATGTTCCAATTATAATAGCAGAGAGAGCGAATCCATATTATGCACCATTTTTTATAAAAATTTTAAGACGTGTTTTGTATCCTAGAGCAGATGGTTGTGTATTTCAAACCAAGCAAGCACAAAAATATTATATAAATATATTAAGATGTGAAAGTGCAATACTTAAAAACCCTTTAAATCCTGAGTTTAAAGTAGAAAAATATAGTGGAAAAAAGAAAAATAAGATAGTATGCGTTGGAAGATTATCAAAGGAGAAAAATCAAAAACTTTTGATAGATGCATTTTCGAAAATAAGCATTAAATATCCGGAATATACATTGGAGTTTTATGGAGATGGACCATTATATAATGATTTAGAAAAATATATACAGAAAAGAAATTTGCAAGAAAAAGTATTATTAAAGGGAAGAAAGGATAATATTCAAGAACATATCAATGATTCAAAGATATTTGTGTTACCATCAGATTCAGAAGGAATGCCTAATGCTTTAATAGAAGCTATGTCTTTGGGATTGACATGTATTTCAACAGACTGTCCAATAGGTCGGACCAGCTGAATTAATCGATAATTATAAAAATGGAATATTAGTACCAATTAAAAATGTTGATGTGCTTTCAGAAAAAATTGAACAAGTAATATTAGATAATGGATTAGCAGAACAATTAGGTATAAATGCTAGTAATATAGTGAATGATTATGAAACAGAAAAAGTTTGCAAGGAATGGGAAAAATATTTATTAAAAATATATAATATAAATAAGAGGTGAAAATGAAAAAATTAGAATATATTGATGTAGCACGTGGAATAGCGATATTATTAGTTGTATTTGGGCATGCTTTAACAAAACAAATTAGTAATAGCAATACGACTATGGGTTATCTAAGATTTTTTGTGTACACTATTCATATGCCAGTATTTTTTGTGATTTCAGGTTTTTTATTTGAGGCAAATATAAGTAAATATACCAAATATAAAAAAGTAATGTATTTAAAAGATAAACTAAAGAAATTTATTATCCCATATTTGATATTCTCAATCTTGAACTATATTATAATATACTTAGCACTAAAAATAAATGTGATATCTAATGTTTTATCGAATAAAGAATATGAATCAATTAATATAAAAAGAGTGGTTTTATCTACATTGACATACATAGGGCATATAGATAATCATCTATGGTTTTTATATGTTATGTTTATTATTTTAATTATAAATAGAGTAATAATGCCAATATTAAACAAAGATAAAAGAACAAGAGTTATATGTATACTTTTAAGTTTTGCTATCTATGTGATTTCATTTAATGTTTCAAAGTGGTTACCAGAAATTATTTGGAAGGTTATGCGATATAATTTTATATTTTTATGTGGTAGAGTAGTATATATGGATAATATATATAAAATGTTTGCTAATAATAGAAAAATTATGTTTATTATTGGATTGATTTCAACAGTAATATTACTTATTATAAAGGACAATAAAGATAAAATATATTTTCCGTTTATAAATATTATTGTAGAATTATCTATGTCATATATTATTATATTTATTTTATCTAAGGGAACAGCAAAATATTCCTTATTGAAATATATAGGTAATGGTGAAAAGACAATGGTTATATATTTGTTACATATGCCTTTTATTCTTCCACTAATTGAATATTTATTAAATAAATTAGTAGTTAATGTTACTTTTTCAATAATTATTTCAGGCGTGTTAACAATTTTTATTATAGATTTAATTGACAGGAAATTGTTAGAAAAATTCCCTATAATAAAGGAGATTTTCTTTGGTATAAAGTCTAAAAAGATAGAAAATAATAATTAATAGGAGGAAAAATGTTAAAAAAAATCATAAAAAATCCAATTTTTTATATAATTATATTTTTAGGAAGATTATTTCCTGATAATATTTTTTGGGATAAAATATATTTAAAGATGATGTATAGAAATAGAATGAGAAAGAAGTTAGATATAGAAAATCCTAAAACTTTCAATGAAAAATTAAATTGGCTAAAAATAAATGATAGAAATCCGATATATACAAAGCTAGCAGATAAATATGAAGTTAAAGAATATGTAAAAGAAAAAATTGGAAAGGAATTCATTATTCCTACATTAGGAATTTGGAGTAATTTTGATGATATAAATTTTGATGAACTTCCAGAAAGATTTGTACTAAAATGTACACATGATTCAGGAGGAATAGTTATAGTAAAAAATAAAAGAGAATTCGATAAAAAAAATGCAAGAAAGAAAATTAATCATTATATGAAAAGAAATTATTATAAAAATACGAGGGAATGGCCTTATAAAAATATAAAGCCAAGAATTATGGCTGAGCCTTACTTAGAAGAAAGAAAACATGGTGAATTAAGGGATTATAAGTTTTATATGTTTAATAATAAACTAGCATTAATGTTTATATGCAGTGATAGGAAAAGAAATGTTAAATATACATTTTTTGATTCAAAAGGGAATCTCTTAAACATACATCAGTGCAATGCTGAAAATGATCCGAATGTAGAGTTACCAAAAAATTTAGAATTGATGATTGAATTATCTAAAAAGTTGTCTAAAGATATAGTTCAAGTTAGAGTGGATTTCTATGAAGTTGACGATAAAATTTTTTTTCGGAGAATTAACTTTTTTTGATGCAGGAGGTTTCGGAAAATTTGATCCAGAGGAATGGGATCTAAAGATAGGAAAAATGTTAAAATTGAGGTGAAGTATGAAATTAGTTAGTGTTATAATACCAACACATAAAGGAAGTATTTATATATGCTCAGCTGTTGAAAGTGTATTGAATCAAACATATAAAAATATAGAGATTATAGTTGTAGATGATAATGGGAAGGATACAGAAGAACAACTAAAAACAGAACAAGTATTAACAAAATATATATTAAATAATAAAATAAAATATATTGTTCATCAAACAAATATAAACGGTTCTGCAGCTAGAAATACAGGATTTAGAAATTCTTCAGGAGATTTTATATGTTTATTGGATGATGATGATGAATATTATCCAAATAAAGTAGAAAAAGAAGTTGAGGCATTAAATTCATTAGGAAATGAATATGGGATGGTTTTTTGTGGATGTGAAGGAAGCGATAAGGGAAAAAGTGGTGATATTTTATTTGATGTGTTAATTCATTCAGTTGTAATAGGCTCAAATTCTTTTATGATTAGAAGGGATATATGGGAAAAGCTAAATGGTTTTGATGAAAGTTTCAAGAGACATCAAGATTATGAATTTACTGCTAGAGTTGCAAATATTACAAAAATAAAGTATCTAAAATTTATTGGTTTTAAAACAAAGGAAACTAAGAGAAATAATCCGAAAAATAAGGAACAAGATCAATTATATCGTGAACATTATTTAAATAAGATGCAGGGATTAATTAGAAACTTTTCTTTGAGAGAACGAAAATTTATTATTTGTTGTAATTGTATGGAGGTAACATCTAAAGGAAATATCTTTAAAAATCACGAATTGTTGGACTATGCAAAAAAATGGGAACCTAGTTTTGGATATTGCACTATCTGGTTAGTAATAATTTTTAAGATTTGTAGAAAAATAAAGTGGATGATAAAAAAAAATAAAAGAGGAATTTTAAATGAAAAAAAATAGTATTTCTATTAATTTTATAGATATTGCCTTTATATTATTTTATTCCTTTGACATGTTATTGTTATTGTTGATGAAAACATGTAATAATAACTTTATTGCAAAATTATTGGCATGTATTATACTATATTCGTTTCTATTTATTGGAATAATAAAAGAAAAAGGAGCGCTAAAGGCTGATTCGATTATCGTTATTTTAACTATATATTTGCTATTTTTAATTACTGGTATGATTTATCCTAAATATAAATATGCAATTTTTGAATTACCAAGTTGGAATATATATGTATCTGTTTTTACTTTTTCAAGTGCAATTTTTGCTTACTTATTTTTTAGATTGATTAACGACAAAAATAGAATGTTAGAAGATTTAACAAAGGCATCTTACATATGTTTTATATGGGCTATAATTAGAATAATCTCTTCTATAAAAAATGGTGGATTTTCAAAATCATTTGAGAATGGAATTATATCGACTTCTACATATGATATGGCAGTGGGATATAGGTTATTATTTTGCAGTATTATTTATTTTATATCAATGAAAAATAAAAGAGGAAAAAAAATACTATACCTATTGTTAATGATAGTTTCTACTATTTTAATGGCGTTTTATGGTTCTAGAACTTCAATCATATCATTTATTTTATTTATATTTTTATATGAATTTTGTATAAATGAATTTGACAATAGAAAGTCTAAACTAAAAAAGATTTCTTTTATAATAATTATTGGAATTTTATATATTTTGATATTTAATACAAAAAGTACTCAATTGTTGCAAACTAAATTGAATGAGATAGGCATTAATTCAAGAATTTTAAATACATTGTCTGAAAAAAATATAGAACTTGATTTAGGAAGGAATAGGATGTGGACAGCTTGTATTGATTATATAAAGAATAATATGATAATAGGAAAAGGCATTTATTCTGACAGATATTTATTTGGAATATATTGTCATCAAATTTTTCTTGAAGTTTTTATGGATTTTGGGATTTTTATAGGAGGTTTTTTAATATTTATATTTTTAAGAAAAATTTTTTATATGCTGTTTAAGTGTAAAGATAAGGAGTGGAAACTATTATTTATAATGTTTTTTTCTATGATTATAATAAGATTAAATGTATCATCATCCTTTTGGCAAGATACAAATTTCTGGGCTTGCTTGGCAATTATAAAGAATTTCTTTAGCTCTAAAAAAATAAAAGAATCAAAATGAAAAATTTTAAGGGGAGGAACAAGAATATGTCTAATCCAAAAAAAAATTTTGTATATAATATACTGTATCAGATTTTAACTATAATAATTCCTCTAATAACAGCCCCCTATCTTGCGAGAGTAGTAGGTGCTGAGGGGGTTGGTATATATTCTTATACGTATTCAATAGTATATTACTTTATGATATTTACATTACTTGGAGTTAATAATTATGGTAATAGAGCTATTGCAAAGGTTAGAGATGATAAACAAAAATTGTCTAGAACATTTTGGGAAATATATTTACTTCAAATTTTCATGGGAATTATAATGTTGGTAATATATTCTATATATTTATACAACTTTAATGTGAAATATAAACAGATTGCTATAATACAAACTTTTTATATAATATCTGCGATACTTGATATTAATTGGCTTTTTTTTGGACTGGAAGAATTTAAAAAAACAATAACTAGAAATATTATAGTAAAATTAGGAAATATTATTTTAATATTTCTTTTAGTAAAAAGAAAAGAAGATTTGTGGATATATACATCAATAATGGCAGGGATGACATGTATTGGACAATTGGTTTTATGGAATTTTATTAAAAATAAAATTCAAGTTGTAAAAATTGTGTTTAAGGATATAGTTAAGCATATAAAACCTAATATAGTTTTATTTATACCTGTGATAGCAGTCAGCTTATATAAAATAATGGATAAAATTATGTTAGGAAAATTTACAGATGTAATTGAAGTAGGATATTACGAAAATGCCGAAAAAATAATAAATATACCTATTACACTAATTACTGCACTTGGAACAGTTATGTTACCTAGAATTTCTAATATAGTAGCAAACGGAAAAAATCATGAAGTAAAACAATATATAAATAAGTCAATAGAATTTCTAATGTTTATTTCTTTTCCGATGTGTTGTGGATTAATTGGAATAGGATATAAGTTTGCTCCATTATATTTCGGATATGAATTTCAAAAAACAGGCATATTAATTATGCTTTTAGCGCTTACATTGCCGTTTATGTCTTTTGCAAATGTAATAAGAACACAATACCTAATTCCTATGGAAAAAGATAAGATTTATATAGTATCTGTAACCATTGGAGCAATAGCTAATTTGTTTTTTAATATAATACTTATTCCAAAATTTAAGAGCATTGGAGCATGTGTTGGAACGATAATTGCTGAAATGTCAGTTATGATATTTCAAACATTTTCAGTAAGAAATGATTTATCAATATCCAATTATATAAAGAAAAATATGCATTATTTGTTGAAAGCTGTAATAATGTTGTGCTTTATATATCCACTTAATTATATTTACATTAATGAATATTTAAGATTAATAATACAAATTATTTTAGGAATGATAATCTATAGTTTATTAAATTTAAAATATATTATTATTAATATAGATGCTAAAAATTTAATGAACAAATTTATTTATAAAAAATAATAGTATCTATAAAAAAGGAAAGGAATGAATTTTAACAATGAAAATCGCTGTAGCAGGGACAGGCTATGTAGGCCTATCAATAGCAACACTACTAAGTCAACACAATGAAGTAGT
>CANPZM010000058.1 GCA_947589065.1 uncultured Clostridia bacterium | reverse complement strand
AACCTCCTTATGACATTTTTATAATATCATAAGAAGGTGTATTTTTAAACTTTACACAAAATTTTCTATATACTCAAAAAAGCATAATGATAATTAAGTCAATGGGACGTAGAAGCTGACACATTTTAAATGTGTCATTTTCTATGTCCCATTAACATTTGCTCAATCCGATGATTGGATTTCTTGTAAAATCAATAAAACACAAAAATTAAAAATATTAAGTGGTGCAATTTGTTGCATGTCACGCGACTGAGAATTTGCTGCACGCTACATGGATGGAGAAACCCGTGATAAAATATTTTAACATTATGTTGAAAAAGAAAAAAAACTATTATATAATACGTAAAACCGCATGAAATTAATAAGGAGGAGAAAAAACATGGCATATAATTTTAAAGAAGTAGAAGAAAAGTGGCAAAGAAAATGGGAAAAAGATGGAACTTTTAATGCAAAAAATGATTACACTTTACCAAAGTGGTATGGATTAATAGAATTTCCATATCCTTCTGGACAAGGACTCCATGTTGGACATCCTCGTAGCTATACAGCATTAGATATAATTGCAAGAAAAAAAAGAATGCAAGGATATAATGTTTTATATCCTATTGGATTTGATGCCTTTGGTTTACCAGCAGAAAACTATGCAATAAAAAATCATATACATCCTAAAATTACTACAGAACAAAACATAGAGCATTTTAGAAATCAGTTAAAATCACTAGGATTTTCTTTTGATTGGTCAAGAGAAATCAACACAACAGATCCAAATTATTATAAATGGACACAATGGATATTTATACAACTATTTAAAAAAGGTCTAGCATATAAAGCAACAATGCCAATTAATTTTTGCACAGGCTGTAAAGTTGGATTAGCAAACGAAGAAGTAGTAAATGGAGTTTGCGAAAGATGTGGAAGCCCTGTTGTGCAAAAAGAAAAATCACAATGGATGTTAAAAATCACAGACTATGCACAAAGATTAATTGACGATTTAGATGACATAGATTTCTTAGATAAAATAAAAGCACAGCAAAAAAACTGGATAGGAAGAAGTGAAGGCGCCGAAGTTAATTTTAAAATTAAAGGAACAGATGATACTTTATTAATATATACAACACGTCCAGACACAATGTTTGGAGCTACCTATATGGTAGTTTCACCAGAACATCCTATAATAGAAAAATATAAAAATAAAATAGAAAACATAGATGAAGTTAGAAAATATCAAGAACAAGCTTCAATGAAATCAGATTTTGAAAGAGCTGAACTAAACAAAGAAAAAACAGGTGTAGAAATAAAAGGAATAACAGCAATAAATCCATTAAATAATGAAGAAATTCCAATTTGGATATCTGATTATGTATTAATAACATATGGAACTGGAGCAATAATGGCAGTACCAGCACATGATGACAGAGATTTTGAATTTGCTAAAAAGTTTAACTTACCAATAAAACAAGTTATTACTCAAAATAAAGAAGAAGTAACAGAAGAATTACAAGAAGCTTTTACTGATACAGAAACAGGAATACTAATAAATTCTGGATTTTTAAATGGATTAGAAGTAAAAAAAGCAATTGAAGAAACAATAAAATATATTGAAGATAAAAAATTAGGACAAAGAAAAGTAAATTATAAATTACGTGATTGGGTATTTTCTCGCCAGAGATATTGGGGAGAACCAATACCTATGGTACATTGTGAAAAATGTGGTTGGGTACCAATTCCAGAAGAAGAGTTACCACTAAAATTACCAGAAATAGAAGATTATGAACCAGGTGAAAATGGAGAATCACCACTTGCAAAACAAAAAGAATGGATAGAAACAAAATGTCCTAATTGTGGAGGAACAGCACATCGTGAAACAGATACAATGCCACAATGGGCAGGGTCTTCATGGTATTATTTAAGATACATGGATCCTCATAATGATAAAGAATTTGTTTCAAAAGAAGCTTTAGAATATTGGTCTCCAGTAGACTGGTATAATGGAGGAATGGAACATACAACATTACATTTACTATATTCAAGATTTTGGCATAAATTCTTATATGATATTGGAAAAGTTCCAACAAAAGAACCATATCAAAAACGTACATCACATGGAATGATATTAGGTGGCAATGGAGAAAAAATGTCTAAATCAAAAGGAAATGTAATAAATCCTGATGATATAGTAAAAGAATTTGGCGCAGATAGCTTTAGAGTATATGAAATGTTTATGGGACAATTTGACCAAACAGCACCATGGTCAATGGAAAGCATTAGAGGATGTAGTAAATTTTTAGACAGAGTATGGACAATGCAAGATATACTAACTGAAGGTAGCGAATATTCTCCAAAATTTGAATCCATGATGCATAAAGCTATAAAAAAAGTGTCAAATGATATAGAAGAGATGAAATTCAATACAGCTGTATCAACATTTATGACAATGGTAAATGAATTTACCAAGGAAAAGAAAATAAATAGAGCAGAATATAAAACATTTTTACAATTATTAAATCCATTTGCACCTCACATGACAGAGGAAATATGGGAAAGAATAGGAGAAAAACAAGAAATTTCACAAATTCCTTGGCCTACATATGATGAATCAAAAACCATTGATGATGAAATTGAAATACCTGTACAAGTAAATGGAAAATTAAAAACAACAGTAAAGGTAGCCAAAGATATAGAACAAGAAGAAATAGATAAAGTTGTAGAAAAAAATGAAATAATTTCTAAAATAATTGAAGGAAAACAAATAAAAAAGAAAATATATGTTAAAGGAAAAATATACAATATAGTTTTATAATTATTATGAAATGACAAAACAATAGTGGACTTTTAATGCATTTTATTATTCTAATGCAAAAAAAGTCCACTATATTGTTAACAAGAAAACTTAAAAACTTGAAAATGACGCTTTTCAGGTGTATCGTCTACAAAATCTTCTTCTTCGCACCTTACAGCACCGATTTTTTCTAATAAATGCTGGGAAGCAAAATTATCATCTTCGACATCAAAACGAAAAGTATGAAAATTATGCTTAGCCAAACAATTATCGAAATATGCAGACAATACTTCAAAAGCATAATGATTATTACGATATCCTTCACCAATAAAGAACTCAACAAGAAGTTCCTGGGATGAGTACATAAAACCATTAACATATCCAACCAATTTACCAGTGGACTTTGAAAAAACACCACAGGGAATACATGACTGATTGAATAAAGAAGTCAGATAATCAACTGTATTTTCAAACCGAAAATATTGCTGAATTTCATCATCCGATTGAACCAGATTAATAAATTCAAGAAAATCTTTTCTTGCTAAAGGCCGACATTTCAACCTTAGGGTATTAAAACACAACTGCATAATACCACCTCCATAATTTTTTTAGAATTAAATTATAACATAATTACATGAAAAAGTAAATTTATTGCTTTTTCATTTTAGGTTTTGAAACAAGAGATGCAATGTATCCAAAGAAAATTGCAGCAGTTATACCACCAGCAGAAGCTTTAATTCCACCAATGAAAGCACCAAGAAAACCATTTTTTCCAACTTCCTCGATAACACCCTTTGCTAAATTATTTCCAAACCCAGTAAGAGGGACAGTTGCACCGCACCCTGCAAAATCAACTAAATATTTATACAAGCCTAATCCACCTAATATTGTACCAGTCGTAACATATATAACTAAAATTCGTGCAGGAGTGAGTTTTGTTTTATCAATTAAAATTTGTGCAATAACACATAAAAGCCCACCAATTATAAAAGCCTTTAAAAACATCCAATAATCTAAACTACCTAAAAAATTTTCCATAATGACTCCTTTTTAAATTTCTATAGATACAGCATGAGCAATACCAGGAATTGATTCACCTTGCTGACTAGAAGTAGAATTCATCAATGCACCTGTTGCAACAAGTAACATTCTTTTAATTTTCTTTTCTTTTAATTGCTTAAAGAAATAACCAGAAAAAACTGTACCACAGCAAGCACACCCAGAACCACCAGCATGTGTATCCTGCTTATTTTGATCAAACATCAAAACTCCACAATCATCATAAACAGAATTAAGTTGATATCCTTCAGCTTTAGACAATTCTAAAACAATAGATTTTCCAATATGTCCTAAATCACCAGTAATTATTGCATCATAATAAGTTGGATTTCTACCAGTATCTTTTAAATGTGCTAAAATTGTTGCAATTGCAGCAGGTGCCATAGCACTTCCCATATTATTAGCATCTTTAATACCCTTATCAACGATTTTTCCTGGCGTAACATGAGTTATATAAGGACCAACCCCATTTTTACTTAAAACAGCAGCTGCAGAACCAGTAACAGTCCATTGAGATGTTGGTGGTCTCTGATTTCCAAGTTCTAATGGAAATCTGAATTGCTTTTCAGCACTACAAAAATGACTAGAAGTGCCTACTATTCCATAATTTCCAGCACCACCATCTAAAAGCAAAGAACCAAGAAGCAATCCTTCAACAAAAGTAGAACAAGCACCAAATATACCCAAAAATGGAATTTCAAAATCTCTAATTCCAAAACTAGAAGAAATACACTGATTTAGTAAATCACCAGCAAAAAGAAAATCAATAGATGAAAGAGAAATTTTCGACTTTTTTAAAACTGTTTCTATTGAAGTTTTAATCATTTTTGATTCTGCTTTTTCCCATGTCTTTTCACCGAAAAATTCATCTTCTAGGCAAACATCAAAATATTTAGCCATAGGTCCTTCAGCTTCTTTTTTACCAACAATACTTGCTGTTTCTAAAATTGTAATTGGATTATCTAATTTAAAAGTTTGATTACCGATTTTTTTCATATCACAAATCCTTTCTAAGAAAAATGAATTATTATACTAACATTACAGCTTGTGCATTAAAAAGTAAGTACAACAGACCGACAACAACAGAAGAACAAATACCATATACTAAAACTGGTCCAGCGACAGTAAACATTTTTGCACCAACTCCCATTACATAACCTTCAGACTTATATTCCATAGCAGGAGAAATAATAGAATTAGCAAATCCAGTTATAGGGATAAGAGAGCCAGCTCCAGCAAATTTTCCAATTTTATTGAATACATTAATTGAAGTTAAAAAAGCACTTAAGAAAATCAATGAAATGGAAACTATGGTACCAGTAAGTTCTTCAGAAAAACCTCTAAAAACAAAATAATCAAAAATAAGTTGTCCGATAACACAAATCAATCCACCTACCCAAAAAGCATTAAAACAATTTTTGAATATTGGAGAATTTGGAGACATTTTATCAACATATTCCTGATATTCTTTATTTGTTTCAATATTTTTCATAAATAAAATCAATCCTTTCTAAGATAAAAATTAAATTTGAAAAATAATTATTATAATGTGTAATTAATATAAAAAATAAACTATTTTTCGAATATTACCTTCTAATTACTGTTATTCTTTCCAAATATAAGATAATTATGCAATATTACACAAAGATTACTTTTAAATAACACTTGTATTAAAGATATTGACTTTATTACTTAAAATAAGTAAAAATATATATAGAAGATTAAAGGGAGAGTTATGCGATGAGTAATTCAATCTCCCATAAAATAATTACATATTTTTATTTAAGGAGGAAAATTATGAAAAATCAAAAAGGAATTACTTTAGTCGCACTAATTTTAACAATAGTTATATTATTAATATTAGCAGCAGTTACAGTATATATGGTTATAGGATTACCTGCAGAAGAAGAAAAAGATATACAAAATCAAACACAAGATACAGTAACTACTCAGGAAAACGATGTTATTGAAAATAATACAAATGAGGTATCAAATTCAACAGAAAATAATACTGAAGAAAATGTAACATCAAACGAAACAAAAAATACAGTTGTAAATGAAACAGAAAATACAATAGCAAATGAAACGGAAAACACAACTGCAAATTCAACAGAAGAATAGTAAAAAATAAAGAACGTTATTTTGAAACATAGAACGTTCTTTTTGTCTAAAAAATAAAAAATTCAAATGCATTTATATAACATTAAGGAGAAAAGATGGAGCTTTTATTATACACAACTATATTTTTAATAGGCATAATTTTAGGAAATTTTAGTTATATTGCAATTAATCGAATCATAAAGAATGATAAAGAAATTAAAAATTCAAAAGATAAAAAAATAAGAAATATAGTATCATTATTAACAGGAATAGTATCAATAGGAACATTTATCTCTCTAAAAGTTACATGGAAAACAATGACGATATTAACTTTAATAGAATATTTATACATAATGATATTTATTATCACACTAATAATAATTGCAGGTGTTGATTATAAAAATAAAAAAATATATAAACCAATAATTTTTCTAGGAGCAATTATTGGATTTGTACATATTTTATATCTTTATAGAATTCAAAATCTTGGTATGCTAAGCATATATAAATATATAATATACTTTATAATCATATGTATACTAACAAGAATAACAGAAAAAAACATTTACTTTAAATATTCATATATATTAGATATAATGATAATATGTATGTACATGAATATGTTTGTAATATCAGAAGTATTTTGGATAACAGTAGCATTAACTATGATTTCTATAATTATATCAATAATTATCAAAAAACAAAAAAATAAAATAGATAAAAGTGATATTTTAGCAGAAACAAGTAACAACATAGAAATACCTATAGGCATGTATTTATGTATTTCAAATATTATAGCCATGATGATTCAAGCTATTGAAATAAAAATCTTTTAGTTTTTACATTACCTATGAATTTTTTTCATATAAGAAATAAAAATTAATGCGAAAAAAGAGAAAATATTAAACCCAAAATATGATTGAATTTTCGTACACGTAAAATGTATGTGAATTTAGAAATAAATTTTAAGAGATTTTAAAATTAAAAGTTCAATACTATTCTATTCACATATAAGCTTTTAGAAAGGAGTATTTATGAGAATAGGAATTGATATAGGTGGAAGCCATATAGGTGTAGGATTAATTAATAACGGAAAAATATTAAATTTAAAAGAAAAGGTTCTTACAAGAGAAGATAGAAGTAATATAAAATCTAATATTATAACAATTATATTAGAATTATTAAATCAAACAATAGAGGAATCAAAAGTAAACTTAAAACAAATTGAATTCATAGGAATCGCATCTCCAGGAACGATAAGCAATAATAAAATAGCACAAGCAACAAATTTAGGGTTAATAAATTTTGATTTAATTGCAGAACTTCAAAAATACATTAACTTACCAATGCAAATAAAAAATGATTCTAAATGTGCTGCATTAGCAGAAAAATATTATGGAAATATGAAAAAATATGATGATTGCATTTTTTTATGTCTAGGAACTGGAATAGGAGGCGCAGCTTTTCTAAATGGAGAAATGCTTGTTCCTAAAAAATTTTCTGGATTTGAATTTGGACACATGGTAATAAATAAAGGTGGTAGACAATGCAACTGCGGAAAGAGAGGATGCTTTGAAACATATGCATCAATTAGAGCATTCAAAAATAAGATAGCAGAAGTATTAGACATAGATAATGATTTTTCAGGGCAATATATGAGAGAAAATTTACTTGACTATAATAATCCTAAAATTCTTGAAGTTGCAACACAATTTGTTGAAGATCTATCTGTAGGAATATGTAATTTAATAGATTTATTTGAACCAGAAATAATAGTATTAGGAGGAAGTTTTTCATATTATAAAGATAATAAAATATATAAAATGCTAAAAGAAAAAATTGCAGAAAAAACAAGCAGATTTAATAAAGTTGAACCTCCCAAAATTGAAGTTGCAAAACTAAAAAACGAAGCTGGAATCGTAGGTGCAACAATAAGAATATAAAAAGGTATTTACAAAATTAAAAATTAGGTATATAAAAAAGAAAAGGGAAGAAGGAGAATTTTTATGCCAGATATTAAATATGAAATTGTTGAAAAGATAGCTGTACTATCTACAACAGAAAAAGGTTGGAGTAAAGAACTAAACCTAGTTAGCTGGAATGAAAGAGAACCAAAATACGATTTACGCGATTGGAACGAAACTCATGACAAAATGGGCAAAGGAGTTACTTTAACCAAGGAAGAAATTCAAAAATTAAAAGATGCAATATCAAAAATTTAATGCCAAACACAAAAAATGCGGTATTATATAAATAATACCGTCTAATTTGGTACATTTTTATTTTCATCAATATTTTTTCCATATCTCTTAACTTTTTGAGTGGTAGTTTTTTCAAAATCTTTATCTCTAATAGTAAAATTTTTTATATGTTTAAAATTGGGAAGTTTTGAATTTACAATTTTAACTGCAGATTGAATAAAACCAAAAATATCATCTTTAGTAGGAGCCTTTAATTTATTTTTTATAAAATCTAAGTTAGGAATAATTTGAGCCTTTACAACAGTATCATCTATTTTTTTATCAAAATCACCAGTTACTAAAGACTCTGATATAGCTTCATTTTTATTAAGCAATTCTTCTAATTCTTCAGGATAAACATTTTCACCATTTTTAGTAATAATAACATTTTTACAACGACCAGTAATATAAAGATAACCTTGCTCATCTATTTTTCCCAAATCACCAGTTTTAAAGTACGAATTTTTAAAAGACTCAATATTTGCTTTTTCATTTTTATAATATCCAATCATCACATTAGGACCTTTTACAAGTATTTCACCAATTCCATCAGAATTTGGAGAATCAATTTTAAATTCAACATTAGGAATAGGTAGACCAACAGAATAGAAATTATGGAAGAAATCATTATTTCCAGCCACTAATGGTGAACATTCTGTTAATCCATAACCAGATAAAACTAATATTCCAAATTTATTAAATGAATACAATAATTCAGGAGCAATAGCAGCAGCTCCAACAATTATTTTTTTTAAATTTCCGCCTAAAGCTTTGGAAATTTTTTTCTTTATAATCGGTTTCATAAAGAAAGGAACAGAATCCATAACATGTTTATTAGTAGAAAAATATTTCGCAGGAAGAGAAGACTTTAAATTTGCCATTATCTTCTTATGCACATTTTCAAGAAGAAGAGGAACACTTAAAATAATATTAGGTTTGTATTCCTTTAAATTTTCAGAAATATAACGTAAACCATCACAATAAGAAATTTTTCCTCCACTAGCAATAACTAATAGGAAACCAAGAGTACATTCATAAGTGTGATGAATTGGTAAAATCGATAAAATAGAAGTAGAAGTGTCTACTTTTACAATACTTCCAACAGAAAAAATATTTGAACAAATATTTTTATGAGATAAGCAAACACCTTTTGAATTACCAGTCGTACCAGAAGTAAATAAAAGAAAATGCATATCATCAGGATTTACTTTAACCTTTTCAAAAGGATTTAAATCATTTTCTAAATTATATAAACCAGATATTCTAAAAGAATCGAACCCAAGGAAAAAATCACTATTAGTTTTTAAATCAAAATCGATAAATGAAATATTTTTATTCAATTTAGATTTATTATCATATATTTCACAGATATTTTTATCATCACCTAGAACAACACTAGCTTCAGAAATATTTAAAAAATTAATTACTTCAAGTGGCTGTAATTCTTTATCAATAGGCACAACAATTCCAACAATAGAAGCTGCTAAATAAGTAATTGCCCATTTATAACTGTTTTTACCAATAACAGCAATTTTTTTATTTAGAAATCCATAATTTATTAAAGAAATACCAATAGATTCAACATCCTTTACAAAATTATAATAAGAAACATTATACGGATACCCAGACTTATCCTTTAAAACAAATGCAGTCTTATCACCATAATTCTTTTCAACAAAATACAACATCTCTTGTAAAGTAGAAAAATTATTTCTTTTAAAATAATGCCTTTCCATATAATTAATTAATGAAATCTTTTTTGCCATATAAAATATTATTCCTCCACTTTATAAAACTTATTACTTGATAGATTTGTCAAAGTAACTTGATACTGACCATCATAAATCGAATTAATATCATTATCATCTGACAAAACTATTGGAATAGAAACATTACAAACATATTCTTCATCTAAATAGTTTACTATGTGAATAGAAAAACTAACCTCATATTCAATGTTACTTAACAAAACTAAAGCATCAACTAATAAATTTCCATCAAAAGTAATAGCAGAATTAGTATGCTTAATTATATAATTTTTAACAATTTCTTTATTAACAGCTGATAATATTAATGGATCTGAACAATCAGAATAAAAAGAAGGTTGGGCAGAATCAGAATTGTTCGAATCAATAATATTAAAATTGATTCTATCCTTAATAAGTTTTGAATCATCTATCTCACCAATTCCAAAAGAATTAGCAGACTTAAAATATAATCCAGGAACACCCTTATGTGGCTTTTTAGGAAAATTAATATTATCAATATACATCTGCTTAACAGTATTTTTTTGAGTAGAACCATCAATTGAGACATTATTATTAAGATTAAGAGAAAGATCTGTATATTGATATAAATCTAAATCCCAATAATCCTTTGGATTTTCCAAATTACTTATGGCATCAGCAGAAGAATACAGTAAAATAGATTCAAGCCTAAAAATATTACTATCAGTAGTTAAAGAAAGTGTAGGTTGCTTTTCCTTTTCAATATCTATTCTTTTATTTTGAGCTATGTTATAAATTAAAAAAATAATTAAAATAATAAAAATTAACATAGAAATTCTTATTACAATTCTCATTTGTTTATCTTGTAACATTT
>CANPZM010000057.1 GCA_947589065.1 uncultured Clostridia bacterium | reverse complement strand
ACATATTTAGATTTTATTTTATTGTATTCTGTATGAGTCACAAGTACATCCTTATCTTTATTAACATCATAAACAGTAGTATTAGTATAAATTTCACCAGAATTTTTTATAATGCAATCTGCAAGCCCATTTACATATTTTATAGGATTAAATTGTGCTTGCTTCTGAAATCTAATTGCGCCTAAAACATCAAAAGGAAGATCCGTTTTAGTAACAAATTCACTTTTAAAGCCGAAGTGAATTTACAGCATCATTTTCAATTTTAATTTTTTCTACTTCGTTTTTATCTGTCGTATAAACATAGCTATCTTGAAATTCAAAATCACAATTTATATTTTCTTTATCTATCACATTTTTTATATTTTGGATAGCTTCTTCATTAGCATCTAAATATTGTTTTGCAAGACTCTTTCCTTGAGAATCAATTAAATATTTATAAATTAATCCATGCTGGCTAGTAATTTTAGCTGTTGTATGTCCGGTTGTTTTAGTAGAAATCTCATTTTTATCTATAATAGTAACCTTCATACCATTATTACTTAAATAATATCCGCATGTAAGACCCAAAATTCCCGCACCAATTATACATATATCTGTTTCTATGTCTTTGCATAGACTATCATAATTATTATTTTTTACATCATCTAACCAAAGTGAACTCATAATATCCTCCAATTATTAATAGTATAATCAGATTTTTTACATTTAATTCAATAATGATAAAACAACTTGCTGTAAAAAAAGCTTGTGTCAAAATCTCCGTCCAGTTGACATTGACAATTAACAATTATTAATGGATTGAAATGTCAACGGGGCGGAGATTTTGACACAAAGAAAAAGCACCGCAGCCGGTGCTTTTCCGTGTGATAGGGAATTTTTAGTTATCTTTCGTTCCAGAGATTGATTTGTCCATCCCAGTCTACAAAACCAGGCAACCACTGTCTGTTCCCGTCAATAGTAACAGCATAAATGCTATCACTACCTTCCAAAGCTACAAATACATCATTAACATACACTAATTCAGATTCATTTGTAACTAAGTTAACCGAAACAACTTGGGCCGCATCGTTTATGTAGAACAAAGAATTACAAAACATTATTGCTTTACCAGCATAGTCATCTCCAATCTGCACCAATTTTTCCTCTGGCTCCATGTAAAGATATAATTTTTTCCCACAAGAAAAAACATATCTTCCTGCACCAACGTGCCAGTCTTCCAGTTGTGGATTAAACAAGTTTTTATCTGTGACTTTCCTCTCTGTACCTAAATGCCAAATGGAAAATCCATCTACGTTCGGCACAATTGTGAAGTTCTTAAATGTCCAAAGCTTATATTTTCCACCAGGAAAATCAGCATTAACATTTTCTGCTTCTTCACACTGAAGTCGAATCACATAATCCGGATTACTCCGAGAAGTGAGTTCAAATTGTCTGCTATCAGTAACCCTAAACGCATACTCTGCATCCAGAGGCCAAGCAACAGAATTTACTCCCCAGTCCCAAAGTTCCGAATGCCAAGTAGGCATATTCTTCTCAGCATAATTTTGGAGCTTTTTATATAAATCAAGCTTTATACTGTAGACATTATTGTCCACCACCAAAGAGTGGTTTTCCATAATATCCTCCAAAATTTCAGGACCATCAGTATAGAACTGAAATGAATCCATCAGCACTCCATTTTCATCCTGTTCCAGAATAACCGTAGTTGCCTGTGATTCCTCTGCCAAAGCGACTGTTACCGTTAATATTGTTGCCAAAAATGTCGTTACTACCAATGCAATAAATCTTTTCATTTTAATGTTCTCCCTTTCTGAATATCTACTTTTCAATGTTCCATAGGCATTGTGCATCATATATCTCCCTATCACACATTCTTAATTAGATACAGTAAATCTAAAAATACCTATTAAGAAAAATGAGCACAAAATCCTAAATTTATAATACCACATTTCAGCCCAAAAATCAAATAAAGTCAAAGGGACGTAGATTTTGATAACTTCAAATTGCCAAAATCCACGTTCCCTTGACCTTAAAATTTAAAAATTGCTACGAGCCCAGTAAAACAAATATTGTTGGGCTATTCCCTGAATATTTCCAAACAATCTATCTGCCGTCTCTTTAATATCTTTCTTACTAACCCTCGTCTCATCTTCATTATGTATATATAAAGTATTCATAACTCTTCTCACCCATACATCAATAGGAAATGAATCAAACCTTTTTAATGAAAAAAGCATAATACAATCAGCAACTTTTTCCCCAACACCATCAAGTTTCAGTAATTCTTCCCTAATATCTTCTGTACTATTCATTTTCTCTAATTTTTCTAAACTAACTACATTATTTAAAACCATTTGTGTAGTATTAAATATTCTTTTATCTCTAAATCCTGTGCCTAATGCTCTTAAATCAGAAACAGACAATTTTGATAATTCTTGTACGGTTGGAAACAAATAATATTCCACCCCATTCCATTCAATCATCTTTCCAACTTTTTTAGAAATCCTCTCTATAATTCCCTTGATTCTAGGAATATTATTATTAGCTGAAATAATAAAAGAAATAATTGTCTCCCATAAATCTTGATTCAATATTCTAATTCCATAACCAAATTCAATGCTTTTTTTCATATTACTGTCTATACAATTTAATTGCCTTTTAAACACATTATAATCATTTTCTAAGTCAAAATATTTATATGCAATAGAATGTATATCTTCATCTAAAATTCCCTCAAAAGCTACCTTATTTTTTAATTTAGAAACCCTTAACACACCATTTTTTATAATACCCACATATGAGCCATCTTCTTGTTTATTCCATCTAAAACATTGACCACAATCAAATATATGATCCATCTCAAAACAATCTACATTCTCTAAAATCAATTTTTGTTCCTTCATTTTAATTCCTCTTAATATTCTAAATCTTACTTCAATTTCATTCTATGCCAAGTATATATTATCAATTATAAAAATTCAATGTGTACCTACTCTATTTTTTTAAATCCTAATCCGATATACCTCTCTTGCATTTGAAACAATTAAAAAAGCTTTTCTATCTATTTCATTTATTCTATCCAATAAAATTGGAATTTCCCTTCTATTCATGACACTCATTACCACAATTTTTTCTTGTTGATAAAAAGAACCTCTACCATATAATTCTGTTGAACCACTATTTATCTCATTTTTCACTAAATTAATTATTTCATTTGGTTTGTCTGAAATAATAAACACTAATTTTGAAAAATTAATACCCTCAAAAACAATATCTATCATAACACCATCAATAAAAATAGCAATCGCAGAATACAAACCAATTTCAAACTCTCTAAAGAAAATAACATTCAAAATTACGACCAAAATGTCTATCATATTTAACAATTTACTACTAGAAATTCTTACTTTAAAAGAACGCAAAATTTGAACTATTAAATCAGTACCACCTGTAGATGTATGAGCCTTAAAAACCAGTCCTGTCCCAATCCCAATTAAAACACCACCGTAGATAGAAGCTAATAACCTATCATTAGTCAGTAATGGAACATATTCAAAAATATCTATAAATATTGATAATAAAGTAGTTCCAAGAATTGTTTTTAATAAAAAATTTTTACCTATTTTTAGTGCCGCAAAAATGAAAAAAGGAATATTTAAAATTATAACAACTGTACCCACATTCCAATGAAAAAAATAATAGAAAACAGTTGCAATTCCTGAAAAACCTCCAGATGATAATTTATTAGGTAATAAAAAACTTGCCATCCCAAATCCGGCAAATAAAGTGCCCAAAACAATTAGTAATATTTGCTTAAAAAACCAATTTTTTTTCATAAAAAAACACCCATACATTTAGTATAAGTGTTTTCAAAAAGTTTATACATTTTCGTTTTCATCCAAGAAATCTGTATATACTTTTGTAACTTCTATTTTTATTTTACCACTTTTAATATTAAAATCTTGTTTTACCTTTACATCAACATCATAAAATTCTTTTAATTTTTCAACATTTTCTCTTTTATATCCAACAACATTATTAATATTATCTGGCGAAGTTGTGATTTTAACCTCTTTTACTTTTACATTATAATTTTTTATTTTTTCAACAATCTTATCATACGTAATTGATGATTCAACCAATTGTCTAAAAGTTTCATGATATGGTCCTGCAATTACCTCACTATTCTCATTTTTAGAAACATCTGAAATAGTATCTGTTGATTGAAGTCCTATTCGTATAACCTTTATTTTCTTTTTAGAAAATATATAACATAACTCTTTACATCTTTCCACTGCCTGTTCTAATGAAAGTGGCACATATAATCCTTCATTATATTCCTTTTCAAGTTGAGTTCCCTTTAAGACTAAAACAGGATAAATTCTCATAATTTTAGGTTTTAATTTTACTAAGTCTTTAGCTGTTCTTATTTCGTCAAGTAATGTACTTTCTGGCAATCCTACCATCATCTGATGTCCTAATTTAAATCCTTTTAATCTTATAAGTCTAGAAGCATTTTTTACGTCTTCATACGTATGATTTCTTTTACATCTTCTTAAAATATAATCATTTGTAGATTGAACTCCAAGCTCAATTGTCTTTACCTTATATTTTTTTAATAATTTTAATTTTTCCGTATCAATATAATCTGGTCTTGTTGAAACTCGAATACTATCAACCTTTTTCTCTTTTACAAATTCATATGCAGTAGATAACAATTCTTCCTGTTTCTCAATTTCAATGCCTGTAAAACTACCCCCAAAAAAAGCAATTTCAATATATTTATTACTCTCCTTAAAAGATTTAAGATAATATTGTACTATTTCTCTCACATCTTCTGGTGTTACTTGTTTAGTTTGACCACTAATAGTCTTTTGATTGCAAAATATACAATCATTTGGGCAACCTAAATGAGGAACAAAAATTGGAATAATATATTGTTTCTTCATAAATAAACCATTTCCTTTCTGCTGATTATTTTCTATTTACTACTTCAGAATAAATTGAAAAGTCTTATTTACTTTTATACTTTTCTTAAAATATTTCTATAAATTTTTTATCCATCATTTAAAATAAGATTTAATAATGTAAATTTCTTCTCTTGTATATTATATATTTTTAAGTGCTATTCTAGCAGCCTCCATTTCAGCATTTTTCTTATTTTTTCCCTGACCTTCAGCTAGTATTTTTCCATTGCAACTAACCTCAACAACAAAAGTTTTATCATGATCTGGTCCTTCTTCTCTTGTAACAACATATTGAATTTTAACTTCTCCATTTGCTTGAAGTTTTTCCTGTAATACTGTTTTATAATCTTTCATTCCAACATTTTTACTTGCTATTTCTACAGTATCTTTAAGATTATCAATAATAAATTTTTTAGCATTTTCTAAATTACTATCTAAAAATATAGCTGCAATCATAGCTTCAACACTATCCGCCATAATTGCTTTTTTACTATTTTGAGAATGAGTCTCACTCTTTCCAAGATATAAGAAATCACTAAAATTATGGTTTTTTGCTATTTCAAATAAACTATCCTCACACACAACATTAGCCCTAACTTTAGTCATTTCTCCTTCTGATAAGTTTTTATATTTCAAATACAAATATTCACTAATTATGAATTCTAAAATACTATCTCCCAAGTATTCTAATCTTTCATTGCTTTTTACTTTATTTTCATAAGCATAAGATGTATGGGTTAAAGCTTCTTTAAGTAAATTTTTATTTTTAAACACATACCCTATACTATTTTCACAATCTGTTAAATTCAAACTAATCCTCCTTTTTATCTTAATACTTACTCATTATAACACAATCCCAGTAAAAGTAATATACAAATTTTAATAATTTTTATCTAATATAAAAATGTAGAACTTTCCTATTGTAGAACAAAAGCGGACATTATTAACATTTTTGCTATTTATAACATTTTGAAGTCTGCGTCTTTGTTCGTCCGCGAAAAATTGTATTACAATTTTTCTGTGGAATGCTGTATATTATAGGAAGTTCAGAGAACTTTCCTATAATATAAAAAATGAACCCTAATTGTTAAACCTTTTGGCTAACTATAGGATTCATTTTATATTTGACTTTTTATAATTAAACATTTTCTTTTATATATTCAACTACATCTCCAACTGTTGTAACTTTTTCAGCATCAGCATCTGGTATTTCAATGTCAAATTCTTCTTCTAAAGCCATAACTAATTCTACTATATCTAAAGAATCAGCTCCTAAGTCATCTATGAATGATGCTTCCATTGAGACTGAAGCCTCAGCAACTCCTAATTGTTCAACAATAATTCCTTTAACTTTTTCAAAAACTTCATCAGTATTCATCTTTTAGTCCACCTCCAATTTCTTTAAATATCATTTGTACTATTATTATTCTATAGCATACAAAATGTCAAGCATTATTTTCATTATTTTCACTTTTCTGTATTTTTTCAAATTCCTCAATCATTTTTGGAACAGCTTCATTTTCTACAAAGCGTTCTGCCTGTTTGATTGTAAATTCAAATAAAGTTTCATCACTACTACCATGTGCCTTAACAACAGGTTTTTTTACTCCTAAAAACAAAGCACCACCATAAGATTTATAATCAACTGATTTGGCGAAGCCTTTTATTGCAGGCAATGCAGGGATAGAACCAATTGTTGTAAATATGTTTTTCTTTAGGTTTTCAGTTAATGTCCTTTTAACAAGTTTACCCAATCCTTCGATTGCTTTTAAAAATATATTTCCTGTAAAACCATCTGTAACTATAGCATGAATCTCACCAGAAAAAGCCTCTCTTCCTTCAACATTTCCTACAAAATTTATACCTAATTCTTGTGATTTTTCTTTTAATAATAAATATGACTCTTTGGTCAAATCATTTCCTTTTGTTTCTTCTGTTCCTATATTTAACAACCCTATAGCAGGTCTTTCAATTCCAAAAGTATTTCTTAAATAAATTGTTGACATCAGTGCAAATTGCAATAAATTAATCGGTTTACAATTTGTATTTGCACCAGAATCTATTAATAATAATTGACTATGATAAGCTGGCAATATTCCTGCTAAAGCCGGTCTATCAATACCTTTTATTCTTCCAACTAATAAAGTTGCTCCTGTCAATAAAGCACCAGAATTTCCTGCTGATATAAATACATCTCCTTCATCTTCTTTTAGCATTTTAAATCCAACCACCATTGATGAATCTTTTTTATGCTTTATTGCAGTAGTAGGTATATCTTCCATTTCTATAGTCTCTGTAGCATTTTTTATAATAAGTCTATCAGAAATTTGTTCAGGTTGTTTTCCAAAGAATTCGTTAAATTTGCTTCTAATAATATCTTCCTTACCTATTAAAACTACAGAAGCTTTAACTTGATTTATTGCCTTCACAGCACCTTTTATTGTCGCATCAGGTGCATTGTCTCCTCCCATAGCATCTAAAAGTATTTTCATATTGTCCTCCTAAACTTTTTATACTCTTATTTTATTATGCTAATATATTAAAAGTCAAGAAATATTTATATTTTTACCAGAAAGTGACTTAACATTGTTTTCTCTAAATACATATTAGTTATTTTTAATAATTAGAATTTATATATTAAATTTAATCAACACATATCTTTGTAAGTTCTCATTTTTAGCAATCTAATATAGAACAAAAGCGAACAATATTAACATTTTCATTATTTATAACATTTTAAAGTCCGCGTCTTTGTTCGTCCGCGAAAAATTGTGTAACAATTTTTCTATAGAATGCTTTTTATAAAAGAAAAGTAAAACTTTCTTATTATATAAAAAAAGTATGTTACTCATTTTTATAACATACTTTCTTAGTTATTATCTTTTTAACATCATAATTTTTGCAATTTTCTTTTTAAATTTATTAAATTGCTATTTTAAATATTGTAATAATTTAATCTATTTTTCCTTCAAAAATTTTCTTCCCATCTTTATATTTATGCATCTCATTTTCCATTACTATTAGTTCGTTTGCTATAATAAATTCGCTATCAAGTTATACCTTATAATTCTTATTTATACATCTAAACATAATTATTAAACACTATTTAGAATAATAATACCTCTTATGTTAAGTTTTAAAATTTATTTAGTACATTATTAACCGTATTTAATGCATCTCTAATTCCATTTTGTCCTGATAATTTTTTATTATTTGCACCATCCATTGTAGAATTAGTTAACCCAGTTTTTCTTCTAATTAATCTATCACCTTGCCTTAAATTTGACAAACTTGTCTTAGTTTCAGTTTCATAATAATGTCTAGCATCATTATTTCTATACTTCATGTACATTATAGCAAAATAAATAAAACCAATTAATAGAAAAATAAAACTATAACTAAAATCCATAGCATTAGTAATTAACATCATAATCAATCCTAATAGTTCTACTAAAGCAGAAACACCAAATAATTTAGGCATATGAATTGGAACACTACCCATTGTTTCTTTAGTTCTAGCATTAACAGCAACATAATGTAGCACAGAATGACTATCATCAACAACTTGTCTATAACTATATAACCAAACAGGCAAATAAGCAGATTTCCATTGTTGACCTTTTACTTCAAAATTTTCTCTATCCCAACATACTCCACGATCATATTGCTTGATAGTATCATTAGCTGAAAAACGTGCAATATCTTTAGATTCATTTGTAACTAAATCTCGTAATTGGGCAACATTAGTATCTCTTCTTTCAGATGTAAATCCTTTTAAATAATTTGAATTCCACTTAACACAATTTTCTACATCAAAAGGCATAATTGCATTAATAACATTATTCGTCTTGTCTGAAGATTTAGTATCTAATTTATCTGCATTTGATTCAACTGTTAATCCATTAATAGTTAAATCAAAATCACGCCCAACTTCATACAAATCTGCATCATAATATGTTCTAATTTCATCTCCAACTTTTCTAGTATATGAACTAACCTCATGTTCACCTTGTCCATGTAAAGTAACATGAGAATTAACATCAACAACCATATAAGGGAAATAAACACCCATTATATTATCAGTTGTAAATTCTTCCTTAAATTTAGGATGAGCAAAAAATTTTCTATTTCCTACGAAATCTTCTATACACTGTTTTGCTTCATTTTTAGACAATTTAAATGGTAAAACAACATCTGGTATACTTCCATTTGGTATCTGTTGGTTTAATGATAAAGTATTTCTGCACCAATGGCATCTAGCTTGTGTAGATTCAGAAGTATCAATTACTACTTCAGCACCACAGCTACTGCATTTCAAGGTAATTATATCTTTAGTATCTTGCTGTATATCTTGTGTACCAGAACCCATAACTTCTCCATGCAAATGACTAATATCAGTCTCCATTCCTTGAACTTTTTGAGGAGCAAATTCGTGTCTACAATAATTACATCTTAGCATACCAGTTTTAGTATTTAAAGATATATCTGTTGCTCCACACTTTGGACATTTATCCTGTCCATCTTTGGCACCAACATCAGTTTGAACTATTCTAGGTTCTTCATTAGTATTTTCATCCATTTATTATACCCCCAAAAGTTTTTGTTTTGCAGCATCAAATTCCTCTTGAGATATTACTCCATCATCAAGTAATTTTTTTAATTTTGTCAATTTTTCATATGGATCTTCTTGTTGTACTGTTTGTTGCTGTGGTTGTGGTTGAATCGGTTGTTGTTGTGGCTGTGGCTGAACTGGTTGCTGTTGTGGTTGAACCGGTTGTTGCAATCCACTCATTGCACCTCCAACAGAGTTCATTCCCATACCCATAAAAGCCATTCCTCCTATTCCACCATTTTCACCAGCACTTTGAAATCCACGAGCAACAGATTGTTGCATAAAAGAATTTCCTCTTGCACCAGACAAAGCATCTGCTTTTTTTACATCACTCAATAGAGCTTTAGTATCTTCATCATATTCAATTGCTTGTAAAGCAACTTTAACTATTTCTAAACCACGGTCTGATTTCCATTGATATCCATCTTCAACAGCTTGTGATAAAGATTGAGCAAAACCAATTTGATCACCTTGAATTTTTGTAATACGATTTCCTTTACTTGGATCATTTGTATAATTAGAAAATGCAGCAGATAAACTACCAACTACTTCATTAAATAATTGTGCACCTGCATCATTATCCATATCAGCAAAATCAAAAATAGCAGCACCTGGTTGCAAATAACTTGCTGGTACAAAATTTTTAACAAATAATAATGGATCAACTATTTTTAAAGTATAAGTTCCTCTTGTAACTGCTCCAACTTGAGCATTCAAATAAGCATCATCCCAATAAATTTCTGATTGAGTACCAAAACGGTTATTAGGAATTTCTTTTAAATTAACATAAAAAGCAAGTTGTTGAGAAGATGGTTGTCCACCAAACTTAAATCTTTCCCAACTTTGTCCAATTGTTGATGATAAAATTCCATTACCTGCAAACATTGATTTTGAATTTGGATCATCAGATGTAAAAATAAACCCACCTGGTTCTGTAATAAAACCAGTGATTGCACCATCTTGCAATGTAATAAGTGCTGTACCTTCTGGTACAACTATTTTACTACCATTTGTAATAATATTTTCTGAGCCTTTTGTATTTTGTCCACGCCCTGCATTTGTTCCTTGAGGTACTGCTTGAAAAATTGCTGCAGTTCCAGGAACATTTTGCATTGGCACATAAAAATCTTTCCATTGATCTGCAAAAGAACCTCCTAGTGCACCTGTAAATGCTTTAATAAATCCCATGAATTATTCCTCCTTTTTTATTCCTTTTTCTTCTTTAATTCAATTTAAATATACCATTAATGTCGAAAAATGTATATAAATTTTAAATTACTAAATTGTTCCAAATAAATTACATTTTTGTTACTATTTTGGATTAAATTATACAAATCTTTGCAATTCAATCTAATCACCTTTTCATGCAATATAAATTTTTTATATAATAGGAAAGTAACTTTCCTATTATATAAAAAAAAAATAAGAGCTACTTACATAGCCCTTATTTTTATTAATTTTTATTATTGTAATATTTCAGAAACTATACCTGAACCTACTGTACGTCCACCTTCACGAATAGCGAATCTTAATCCTTTTTCGATAGCGATTGGAGTAATAAGTTCAATTGTCAT
>CANPZM010000056.1 GCA_947589065.1 uncultured Clostridia bacterium | reverse complement strand
GGGTAATTATATATTAATTGAAAAAGGCTGAAATTAAGCCTGCTAAAAATCAAATTTCAGCAGGCTTAAAAATCATATATTGACAAATGTAAATCTGTCATTTATATTAATTTTAATTAAAAGCATAAATAAATTTTTTCATATTATGTTTTATATCATAAGAAGTTTAAAGTTTACACAAACTTTACGATACTCTCGCTTTTTTTGCTATTTCAGCAATTTCTGTAAATGCTTTACTATCAGATACTGCTAATTCAGCTAACATTTTTCTGTTTATTGCAACATTAGCCTTCTTTAATCCTGCTATTAATGTGCTATATGTTAATCCATTCATTCTTGCTGCAGCATTAATTCTAATAATCCATAATTTTCTGAAATTACTTTTTTTATCTTTTCTTCCAACATAAGAATACATTCCAGATTTCATTACAGCTTGGTTTGCCATTCTAAATCTATAATGTTTTGCTCCATAGTATCCTTTTGCTCTTTTTAAAACTTTCTTATGTCTAGCTCTTGTTGTTCTAGCAGTTTTTACTCTTGCCATCTATATCACTCCTTTTTTTCAAATTGATTAGTATTAATCACCATATGGTAATAGTTTTTTTACATGTGATAAACATGTTTTGTCCATCATTCCATCTTGTACTCTTGCTGAATGTTTAGCTCTTTTTGTTTTGTTTGCTAATAAATGTCTTCTATTAGCTTTTGTCCTTTTTACTTTTCCTGTAGCTGTAAAACCATATCTTTTATTTGCAGCTTTATTTGTTTTTAATTTTGGCATAATAAACTTCTCCTTTCTATTTCTTAGCTAGTATTAAATACATACTTTTTCCTTCTAAGTGAGGTTTCTTTTCAATATTTGATATGTCTTCTAATTCTTCTGCAAATTTATTTAAAACATCCTCACCACTTTTTACGTTATTAAGCTCCCTACCTCTAAATCTAACTGTAAATTTAACTTTATTTCCTGATTCTAAAAATCCTCTAGCATTTTTGCATTTAAAAGAAAAATCATGTGCTCCTATATTTGGAGTAACTCTAATTTCTTTTGTTTCAACTGCTTTTTGATTTTTTCTAGATTCTTTTTCTCTTTTTGCTTGTTCAAATTTGTACTTTCCATAGTTCATAATTTTTGCAACTGGCATTTCTGGATTTGGTGAAACTAGTACTAAATCTAAATCTCTACTTTCTGCTAAATCTATAGCTTCATCAGTATTCATTTTTCCTAATTTTTCACCATTTTCGCTAATTACATTTATTGTGCTAAATCTTATTTGCCTATTGATAGGTAATTCTTGTTTTATTGTAAAACACCTCCGATTTTAAAGTATTTCATTTTTTACTTTTAATAAAAAAATGACTTGTTTTTTCTAAAAACAAGCCAATTCATGCACAAAAATAACATCTATAAATATATTATTTTGTTTAACCTTTTGTCTTAATTGACTAAGGTGAGAATTGACTTCTTCTTTAAAACATTAATATATTAACATCTTTTTACGGTAATGTCAATACTTTTATTGTTTTATTCGTTAATTTTTCAAATATCTATGTATCTTTCTTTGATGTTATATTTATTTATGAGTTAGTCATTACGATTATTGAATTATGTACTATTTTTTATTATTTATGTATTCTCTATAATAATATACAAAAAATGCTACTGGAAACAGTAGCATTTTTGTATGACATTTATTATCTCTTACTAAATTGTGGAGCTTTTCTAGCTTTTTTAAGTCCGTATTTTTTTCTTTCTTTCATACGAGGATCTCTTGTTAAGAATCCATTTGATTTTAATATTGCTCTATATTCTCCATTTGCTTCTAATAAAGCCCTTGCAATACCATGTCTAATAGCTCCTGCTTGACCAGTATATCCTCCACCTTCAACTTTGCATATAACATCATATTTTCCAACAGTATTTGTAGCTGTTAATGGTTGCTTTACTATAACTTTTAAAATTTCTGTTCCAAAATATTCATCTAAAGGCATTCCATTAACTGTAATTTCACCTTTACCTTCAATTAATCTAACTCTAGAAATTGATTTTTTTCTTCTACCTGTTCCGTAGAAAACTATTTTTTCAGATTTCTTTGCCATCTATTTTACCTCCCATACTTCTGGTTTTTGTGCTGTGTTTTCATGTTCACTACCACCACAAACTCTTAATTTTTTAATCATTTGTCTTCCTAATTTAGTATGTGGAAGCATTCCTTTAACTGCAATCATCATTGCTTTTTCAGGATTATTATCCATCATAACTCTTGCTGATGTTTCTTTCATTCCTCCAATATATCCTGAATGATGTTTATATATTTTTTGGTCTAATTTCTTTCCTGTTAAAATTGCATCTTTGCAATTTATGATAATTACGTGATCACCTGTATCTATTGTTGGTGTATATGTTGGTTTATGTTTTCCACTTAATAGTTTCGCTGCTTCTGTTGCAACTCTACCTAGTGCTTTTCCTGAAGCATCGATAACATACCATTTGCTTTCAATTTCACTTTTTTTTGCGCTATATGTTGTATTATTCATGGTAATAATTACCCTCCATTCAAAATTTATTTTATTTATCTATAATTTGTTTTTTACCACCGGGGAGAAGTAAAAAGCAAAATTATATTCACATACAATGCGTTAATATTTTAATACATGTGTAATAAAAAGTCAATAAAAATTTAACTTTTTATTGACTTTTTGTTCATTTGGGTTAATCAATTATTTATTATGGAATGAAATTTACTTGTTCTTCTGGTGCCATCCCATCTATTTTATAATAATTTTCCGGAGTATTTCCCACTATTACAGATTCAGATAACAATATTTTATTTTCAATTGTCTGTGTAACAGTATCAAATGGTGACATTATGCTTACACTTGAATCAATATCTAGGTATATTCTATGAATTGATTGGTTTACTCCTACTGAGTAGAATTCTGTTTCTAATGTACTTGTTATTGTACCTGATGGTAATACTTGTATTTTTATTTCAGGTCCAATACTTGATAATAAACGACTACCAGTAAATGCTCCTACTCTAATTTTTATAAATGTATCTTCTGTTTTTACAAATCTATTTTGTATTTTATTGACTATTTCTGCTTTTATTTTATTTATTAAAACAACATTCGATTCCAAAAATGTAACATTTCCTTCTTCGTCTTTTTGAATATTAATTAAATCTTTATAAGTGTAATTTTTCATTATTTTTTCCGTCTCTTGATTTGTAATTTGTGTTACTAATACTTGTGCTTGATATATACATCTTTTTGAAAAAAGTGGATATATTATTTTATTTAATAATAAATAGATTAATATTATAATTATTAATATTATCAAAATTATTTTTGTTTTTTTCTTTAATTTTATTTTTCTTCTTGAATAGATTATTTCCATCACATTGCTCTTGGTATATATAATTTATCACCGACTTGTATCTTATCTTCATTTGTAATTTCATTTATGTTTGTAATTTGGCTAATCGTACTATTAAATCTTTTGGCTATTTTCCATAATGAATCATCTTTTTTTACAAAATAAATTATCATGCTATAGCCGTCATCATCATTAGAATCTTCTATTTCTATGTTATTAATTAGTTCTATTTCTTGATTATTCTGCTTAGTATCATATATTTCAAATTCTACTTCTGTTTCTACATTTGAGTCTGGTAATATATTTGCTTTTATGTTAGTTGCTTTTACAAGTATTTCCTGTTTTTCTTCTTCTAATGTTAGTTGAAATTTTATTGTTTCCTCTTTTTTGTTTATGCTATTATTTTCAAAGGAACTATATAAGAATGTTAATTTAGCATCACCTTCTACATATTTTCCCACAATTTGATAATTAACTATCTTACACTCAGTATCATATATTTGATTAATATCTTCTATTAAAATTTTTTGTTGAACCTTATAACTCATTATCCTATTGTTTTCATTGTCTTCTATCATTACTTTTTGTTTTGAAAAATTGGTTTTACTATTTAAACAGTATAAATCTTCAAGTATATCTATTTCTTTATTTTGATAAATATCACCTGTAACATTAAATTCCATTTCAATGTTTATCGCTGGATTTGATTCAACTGTGCTTTCTGCTATTACTAAATTTTTTAGTGAAAATTCTATTGAGCATTCATTATTGTCTTCTACATTTTCTATATCCAAAAATCCCATAATTGGAACTTCCTTTTTAGTAATATATATACTTCCTGCTTCTGTAATGTATAGGCATTTTAGTGAGCAATCTGCTTTAACCAAAACTTTATTATAACTCATTTTTTTCTCAATATTATTTATTTGATAGTCTAATTTTATTACTTCTATATTTTCTTGTAAATTTTCAACTTCTAATTTTTCTTGTAAATTTATTTTTGTTTCTCCATGCCCTATATAGCTTTTTATTTTTATTTTTTTGTTTAAAGTTTGTAATTGATGTATAGGATTTATCTTGTGAATAAATTCAATATTTTCTTTCTTAGATGCTTTTATTTCACATAGCCCATCAATTCTTATGTGTATTTTTCTTTCGTTTAAAATATCAATTTTTATGTTGCTTATTTGTAAATTTTCATTTATGAAGCTTGATTCATTTATTCCTTCGATTTCTACCATTTCTGAAAAACTTTCTTCTATTTTTAATACTTTATTTTTTCCTTCCCCAGTTAAATATGTAACTCTTAGTGTTACTCCTCCATCTATCTTTACTTTATTTTCCATCTTTTCTTTTTTTATCATATAAATTTGTGCATTTTCTGTTTGAACTTTAATTATATCTGGTTTGCTATCTGGTAATATATAGTCCTTTTCTATATTTATATTTTTTCTCTTTATTCCCAAACTTCTTTTTATATCAATTTTTTCATTTTGAATTTGTAATTCCATTTTTATACCAATCCTTTCTGAGGTACAAATCCTCTTGAAAAGTAATTTCAATTTTGATATTTCAGAATTTGTAATTACTTTTCAATTTTAACCTCACTTTTATATTATTAATATATATTTTGAGGTCAAAAAAAAATTCCTTAAAAAAGGAATTTTTTCATATTATAAATTTTTTTTGAAATATTTTTTATGCATATTCTTGTCTATTTTTCTTAGAAATTATAGCTGGTGGTTCTAATGTTGTATATTGCTGTCCATCAAATATTTGAACCTCTACTGCTTTTGTAAAAATGTCTGTATAATTATAAGAACTTCTTCTTTCGTTTTCTTCAAATTTTACTCTAAAATATGTTGGATAAACTTGTTCAATAATAGCTGATTTTTCAAGAGGCTTACTTCTCTTTCCAGGTGATTCTTTAACTATTATTTTTTGCCCTATTTTATCTTCCATATCTTTCTTTAAACTACTAATATCTGACTTGTAAATCATAAAATCACCTACTTCATTTTTGATGTTCACAGTATATCACCGAGGTCGTTTTTTGTCAAAAATGTAAGGGTGTAAGTCAATTCGTGTATTTGACTATTTTTAAGCATTTCAGGCAATGATTTGTTGTATTTTTCATTTGTTTTACTTTTATATTACAGTTATATTACATTGTTTCTTTTTGTCTTTATGCTCTGATATTTTTCTTACCTCTAGCCATATTTCCGCCTACTCCATTATAATTACTTTTTAAATATGGTAATAAATCATCTATCTTTATAATTTTTTCTTTATCTGCTAGGGCAATTTGGCTAGCAATAATAATTGGATCTCTATATTCAACCATTATTCTTGCTGGTGATGACGCAAAATTTGCTCCTTCTACCATGATTGCTTCAAAGAAACTTTCACATGCTCCTGCAAAAATTATTAATTCATCCTGAGAATATTTCCACTTTCTTGCTTGCCTCACAGTTTGGGCAAAATATTTAGAATTTTTATAATTTTCTATTTTATATAAATCTTGTCCTTTTTTTAACATCATATCATGTCCTGTTGAAACTAATATATCTGGTCTATATTTTTCTAATAAAAATCGTACTTCCATTGGTTGCTTATATTCTGGTATTGTTTCTACAATTGCTTTTAAATTTGAATTATTATAATAGTTGTATGCTCTTTTAGAATATTTTTTATCTCCATCCAAATGCAAAATTATTGCATTGCTTTTGGTTCTTTTCTTATTTTTTAATGCATCTGTTATCATGTTTATCACCTATTATTAAAATATGATTTTCTCATATATAGGTGATATTTTATTTATAACAGTTTCTTATTTGTAAAACAAAAGCGGACATTATTGACATTTTCGCTATTTATAGCATTTTAAAATCCGCGTCTTTGTTCGTCTGCAAAAATTGTAAAACAATTTTTCTGTGCAATGTTAATTTTTTATATAATAGGAAAGAACTTTCCTATTATATAAAAAAATAGGTATTTCTACCTATTTTTATAATTTTTATTCCATTGGATCTAATTGAATTCTTCCTGGTCCAACTATTATTGTAATTTTAAATCCATCATTAGTTGCTTCAGAATCAATTGTTATTATATATCCTGATTTTTCTGCACTTTTTGCTATTTGCATATTATTTTCGTTTTCTGTTCTCATTTTAATATAATTTTCATTATCTAACAAGCTTTGTATATAATTATTAGCTGTTTGACCTTTGTTTTCATCTTTAAATGTTAACTCTAATGTTTCTGTATCTTCTTTTCTATAAGAATATTTTTTTATTTTTTTCTCTCCAAGTATTTTTTTTACAGATGAAATTTCTTCTCCGTTTACTACATATATGTCTGCATTTTCATATTTACTAATATTACTTGCTCTTATTCCAAAATATACTCCAATAGCTATAATTACTATTACTATTATAACTATCAAAATAGCTAATTTATTTTTCATTTTCATTTCTCCTTTGTATTTCTATATATTAATTTTATCTATAATTCGCATAAAAAGTCAATATGTTAAATTTATATTTTCATTTTTTCATATTTTAATTTTGTTGCCATTCCTCCTCTAATATGCCTTTCTGCTTTATTTTCATCTAGTACTTCTCTAACTTCAATAAATAATGCTGGGTTTATTTTTTCTAATCTTTGGCTTAAATCTTTGTGTACTGTGCTTTTACTTATTCCAAATTTTTTTGCTGTTCCTCTTACTGTATCTTTTGAATCTATAATATAATGTGCTAATTTTACTGCACGTTCTTCAATTGATATTCTTTTCATAAAGAAAACCTCCACTTATGAATACTTTGTTTAATAGTATTCTGTGGAGGGTTGTATTAGAACGTTTAATTTTATTTTCCGATTCCTCTTTCGTATTTACTTTGTTTTATCAATTTAATTTTTCCTTTAAATTCTTTTTGCATAAATTCATGAATATCGTTTAAAACTATTCTATCAGCTACATTTCCAATGGCTTCTATTTCGAGCATTCTCTCACTCGATTTTTTCTTATTTAAGATATTTTCATACTTTGTGTAGTCTAAAGAAAGGCATACTCTGCTTTCATTTCTTTCAAATATCATGTTTTTTCTTTTTGTAACAGCAATAAGTACTTTTGCTAAATCTTCATATTTTATTTCTATTTGAATATTTTTATCATTAAGCAGTTTGAAAAACTCTTTTATGCTATCTGTTTGTAAATTTTCTTCTATCTCTGTTCTTGATGAATATACATTGCTTTCTGCAATTTTACTTTTATATGTTCCTTTTCTTTTTGTTTTATTATTTTCTTTAATTTTCCTAATTCTAATTGAACTTCCTTTTTTTAATAAGTTTAATTTTTTATCATCATAGTATTCGTCATGATTTTCCTTTTCTTCTTGATTTACTAAATCAAATCCATTTTTTATAAAGGCACTTATTATGTCTATTTCTTTGATTTCATTTTTATTTATTATATATTTTAGTTCAAATTCCTCGTTTTCCTTATTTAAATCTAGTAAAATTTGTTGTATATCTTTTTGATAAGATTCAAATTCTTCTTTACTCATTTTTAATTCAAGTCTTAATATTTCTAAATTTAAAATTATAGATGTATTGTCTAATATTTCTTGTGGTCTAATTAAATTTGTTGATTCTGATACATCTTTTATTGTATATCCATAATCAATTTTTAGTCCTTCATCTTTTTTATATAAACGAATTTTAGAATTTAATTCAAAAATTGCTAATGTATTTCTAATATCTAAAGATGGAAATATTTTTTTTAATTTTCTTTTTAATTTCTTGATAGATGCATCTGTTTGAATAACTTGATATTCTTTTATATTTGAAGGCTCACATATGTATGATAAAACAGGATTTTTTCTTTTTTGACTAATTATTTTAAAAGCTTTCTCAAATGGTTCATCTGTCATTTTTAAAAATTCATCTAGTTGAATATTTTTATGGTTAAACGCTAATTGTTTGAAGGCTTCGGGAATATTTTCATCTTCATATTCATCTGCATCATTTTTATATAATTCTAATATTTTTGGGAACAAGTAATCCATTAATTTTGAAGATTTGCAATAATATATGTCTCTATATCTTTGATATCTTTCTAATAATATTGTTTCTATACTAGTTAAGGCTGATTTGTCGATTGTAATCTCATATTCTTGATTATTATTTATGATTACGCCTATGGAATTTATGATTCTTTTTACATCAATGGCTGTTGGCAAATTAGCATAATATGAATCTCTAACTAGATAATCTAGTCTGTCTGCATCGATTTGATGTGATACTAATGATTTGAATAAATTTGTAAAGCTATTTTTGGGAATTTCTTCATCATTTATTTCTGCTATAAAACTTGCAATCTTTTTTATTGCTTTTTCACCAAATTCTTCTTCAAGAATCTTATGAATTTCTGTGTCACCTAATAGTATGTCTCTTGTCCTTTTCTCATGTGAATATCCTGTAACTCCTTCGCATGAGTGAGAAAATGGTCCATGTCCTATGTCATGTAGCAATATTGCACATAATGCAATATTCTTATCTTCGTCACTTATTTTTATCCCATATTGCTTTACCTTTTTTTCTATGTGCTTTATAATTTGCTTCATTATATGATATGCCCCTATACTGTGACTAAGTCTTTCATTATGTTGTAGTCCTGGATAATCAAATTTTGAAAATCCTGTTTGGGTAATATCTTTTAATCTCATCATTTCCTTACTAAGTATTATTTTTGAAAAAGGTGTTTCAATAATTACTTGTCCATATATTGGGTCTTTTACAATAATGCTTTTATCTTTTGTTTCTGTATAAACAAATGACATATTATCCTCCAATTATTTTATAATTATTCCTAATAATTTTGAGAGTTCTATTGCTTGAAAATTATTTACTATTGCACCCTTTAAATCATCAATGCTAGTTACTATTCCTGACATTTCATTGTTTGATAAGTCTATATTTTTTAAAAGTGTCCTAAAAAATTGTGTTTTTATAAGTTTTGATTTTTCAAAATATGTATTTTTAAGCTTACTCTCATTAAAGCATGCATCGCTTAAATCACACTCTTCAAATAGCATTTCTTCTAAATTAGTATTCGAAAAATTTGCATACATAAATGAACTTTCTATTGATGAAAAATGATATACTCTCGAATATGTAAAATTACAACCAACAAATTTACAATTTTTTATTTCAATTCTTATAAAGCTTCCTTCAGAAAATAGGCAATTTGAAAAATCACAATTTTCAAATATTACATCATGAAAAACTGCTTTTTCAAAACTTCCCGATATTTTACAATCTTTAAAAATACATTTTTCAAATTCAATTTCTTCTGCATTCAAGTCGTGTTCTTCAATTTTCTCAAACATTTTATTTTCTATTGGTATCATATCATTTTTATATGAATCAATAAATTTATTTATCTGTTCCTCTGTAGAAGTAATTTTAATTATTGGCTTATAAATATTCAATTTTTTCACCATCTTTCTTTCTGGTATTATATTATATTTTTTTTAATTCGTCTTCTTTTTATTGAAAAAAAATTTTTTTATTTGTATTATATTTTCATGGAGGTATATTCTAAAATGGTAAAAAAAATTATTTTGTTTTTTAGTTTATTCTTAATTATATTTATTAATATTTCATATGCTGATGGTGAGATTACTTCAAATGCCAATGCTGACAGATTGGTTGATATAGATATATCAAAAATTGTTAAAAACTTTAATAAAAGTTCTTATGTTAAATCTTTAAAAAAATTAGGTGTTTCTGTAAAAGCTACTCAAAATTCAGATAAATCTATAACATTAGCATATGATAATGTTACTATTAAATATAATTATAAAGATAAAAAATATGTTACAACATATCCAATTAATAATGTTGAAATATATAAAAAGTGTAATATTTTAAGTGCTTTATTCATAGATTGTATTTCAACAATGCAAGGAAATCCAGAAGGTTCTCAAATTGGTTTTGCTTTAGATGATAGTTTTTGTTATTCTACTCTTGAACATGATGGTATAGCAAAGAATTATGTTACCGAAAATAATCAAACAGTTTCTAAGTATGAAATTTTACCTGATTATAAATTATCAGTTCTTTCAACTAACAATCAAATTTCTGAAAATGTATTTTTATTGGAAAGTAATAACTTTTATGAAGATGTTGATTGCATAGTTAAATCACAAGATTTAGTTTTTTATAGAACTTTTTCAAAAGATGGTAAAATGGAATTATATATTGGTAATCCAAATGAGCTAAGTGACTATGCTTATGGCTCTATGATGACTGCAATTTCATTGTTATTCAATGATCCGCGTGCAGCATATTATATTTCTAAAGATTATACTAATTTTTCTATGGGGCATTTTGAACTAGAAGGAGTTTCAATTGACACTAATATTAATAAATTACCTACAAATAATGTAGATACAGTCTTACTTCCTAAAAATATGGCATATGCCAAATTAGTAATTGATCGTGATGTATTGAATTCTAAGTTAGATAGTGTTGAACTTCCTAAAGATAATCAAACTGAAAATTCAAAAAATAGTGATACCTATTTCTTTATAATTCTTTCAGTAGCAATTGTGTTGCTAATTATTGCGGTTGTAATCATAAGACAAAAAAATAAAAAATCTAACTAAGAATTTTATCAATGTAAATTTTTATAGAACAAAAGCGGACATTATTAGCATTTTCGCTATTTATAACATTTTAAAGTCCGCGTCTTTGTTCGTCCGCGAAAAATTGTATAACAATTTTTCTGTGGAATACTTTATATTATAG
>CANPZM010000055.1 GCA_947589065.1 uncultured Clostridia bacterium | reverse complement strand
AAATCAAATTCTCTTTCTAGTCTTTCTATTATTATCTCCAAATGTAGTAATCCTAAAAATCCACATCTAAATCCAAATCCTAATGCAACTGATGTTTCAGGTTCATATTCTAATGCTGCATCATTTAATTTTAGTTTTTCTAATGCATCTTTTAAATTCTCATATTCACTACCATCTAATGGATACATTCCGCAATATACCATAGAATTAGCTTTTTTATATCCTGGTAGAGGCTCGTCTGCTGGATTTTCGAAATGAGTTATTGTATCTCCAACATGTAAGTCTGATACATTTTTTATGCTTGCCGCTATGTATCCAACTTCGCCTGCTTTTAGGCAATCTGCAGGAATATATTCTCCTGCTCCAAAATATCCTACTTCATTAACAGTAAAATGTTTATTTGTTGCCATAAATAATATTTCATCACCTGTTTTTACATTTCCTTCTTTTACGCGTACATAGCTGATTGCACCTTTGTAATTATCATAAAATGAATCAAAAATTAGACACTTTAATTTTTCATTTATATCTCCTTTAGGTGCTGGTATATCTTTTACAATTCTTTCTAAAACTTCTTCAACATTTAGTCCAGATTTTGCAGATATGCATGGTGCATCCATTGCTGGTATTCCAATAACATCTTCTATTTCTTTTTTTACTTCTTCTGGTCTGGCATTTGGCAAATCTACTTTATTTATAACTGGTAATATTTCTAAATTATTATCTAATGCTAGATATACATTAGCTAATGTTTGTGCCTCAACTCCTTGGCTACTATCGACAACTAAGATTGCTCCTTCACATGCTGCTAAGCTTCTTGATACTTCATAATTAAAGTCTACATGTCCTGGTGTGTCTATTAAATTTAATATGTACGTATTTCCATCTTTAGCCTTATAGTTCATTCGAACTGCCTGAGATTTAATTGTAATTCCTCTTTCTTTTTCAATATCCATATTATCAAGAACTTGACTTTCCATTTCTCTTTCTGATAATACTCCAGTCATTTCAATTAATCTGTCTGCTAAAGTTGATTTTCCATGATCTATATGTGCTATTATACTAAAATTTCTAATTTGTTTTTGATTGTCTTCCACTATTTACTCCTTTAATATTTTAATGCTTGTATTTTATCAAAAACATGCGTCTTTTTCAAGCATTGACATCTTAAAAGGAACATCATTTTTGATGTTCCTTTCTTTATTTTTTCTTATATGAAATATAGTACCATTAATACAGCTGTTAGTAATTGCCAATCTTCTCCTTCTACATGAACTGGTTCAAATCTTTCGGAGATATTATTTTTTGCTGATGTTAATGCATTTCCTACATCATTAAAATCCATAGTATCAAATTCTTTTACTTTTTTCATAACCTTATTTAAAAATTCTCTAACTGTATCTATTGCGTCATCTATCATTGTTCTTCTCATTGGTATTTCATCTACATATGATACTCTAAATTCATCTATATTTCCTACAGAATATACTAATTTAAATTTTCTTTCTTCACCTGGTTGTAAGTTTTCAAATGCTAAATACTTAGTTTGCATTAACCTTCCTTTATAATATGAATCTACTTTTACATATTGTTTTTCTATTACTTTGTCAGATGTATTTTTTACTGTTCCAATAAAAAATCCTTGTCTTTTATTAGATTTAGCTGTATCTATATTCATCACAAAACCATTATCTGATTCTTCTATTTCTACACGTTTACTAACATCTCTATATGAATTTGATATCATAGTGTCAATTGCAAAATTTGAAAACAAATAAAACAATATCACAATTAGTGCATATGTAAGAAAAGTTTTCAGTCTTGCCATATCTATTCTCATTCCTTTCTTAGGAAAAATTAAATTTTGCAAGATATGATTTTTTTATCTTCAATTTCCCCTATTTTTTTCTTTCCCATTTTTCACGTATATAATTATTATACTATACTTTACATAAATTGTAAATATTTTCTTATATTGCCCAGTTTTGACTAAAAATTAATTTTGCATGGACTGTTTAAATATATAGAATAAATATATACATCTTCTACTTTAGTTTTTAGTGATTCTTCTAGTGCTTTTTTGTATATTTCTAACTGGATTTTATATTTATCTATTAATTCCCTTTCATCTTTAACATAATCAGTTTTGTAATCAACTAATGTAATTTTATCATTTTCGTCAATGTAGTATAAGTCAATAATACCTTGTACTAATATGTTTTCTGAATTTTGTGTTTCATATATCTCTTTAGTATCAACATATGTGTAAAACGGCATTTCTTTGTATATTGCTTTGGCTTTATGTATCTTTTGCATAAATTCTGAAGTTATAATTTCATATATTTTCTCTATGTTGATAGATATCTTTTGCTGTTCTGTAATAATTTGTTTTGCGCATAGTTTTTCAATAAATTCTGTTAATTCTTTTTTAGAATAATCTCTTCTAAAATCTAGTTTTTGTAAAATGAAGTGTACTACTGTTCCTAATTCAGCTCCTGTAATTTTTTCTTTATTAGACATAAATTTAGGCTTTATTGGTATCACTTTATGTTCTTGCTTATTATTTTTTAATTCTTTTATTTTGGTTACACTCATTTTGCTTTGTAGTTTAGTCATTTCTTCATATTTATATTTCCAATTTAGAATTCTTCCTATTTTTTCATAATCTATATTTTCATCTTCAATTAATTTATTCTCTTCTTTTTCATTAGTATTATCTTCATTTAGAATATCGTCACTTGATATTGTATTTAATTTTATATATTCTTCTATATTTTCATGATTTAAATATACTAGTTCTAACCATCCTAAATAACTTATATATTTTTTTAGAAGTAAGTGATTTATTTTTCCATTTTCTTTTTCATATATTTTTAGTAGTTCCTTTTTTTCTTGCATTGATTTTTCTAAATCGTTTTCTATGCCTGTTATAATTAATTTTTCTTTTGCACGTGTTAATGCAACATATAAAATTCTCATTTCTTCTGCAATAGATTCATCTTTTGTTTTTATTTTAATAGCCTCTTTAGCTGCAGTTGTATATTCAATCTTTCTTTCGTAATTTATGTATTTAGGTCCAAATCCTATATCTTGATGGAGTAAAATATTTTCTGATAAATCTCTCTGATTAAATTTTTTATCTGTCCTAGAAATAAATGCAACTGGAAATTCAAGTCCTTTACTTTTGTGAATGCTCATTATTCTAACAACATTCTCATTTTCTCCAATTAATTTTGCACTTGATAAATCACTATTGTTATTTCTTATTCTTTCTAAATATCTTATAAAATTAAATAAACCTTTAAAACTAATTTTTTCGTACTCTTTTGCTCTGTCAAAAAGCATTTTTAAATTTGCTTTTCTTATTTCTCCATTTGGCATTAAAGTAACATAGTTCATATAATCTGTTTCATTATAGATTTTCCAAATTAATTCATTTAATGGTATATATTTCTCTTCTTCTCTCCATTTTGAAATTTTCTCTAAAAAGTCTTGAATTTTATTTTTTAAATCTACACTAATTTTTTCTGACTTTAAGCTTTCTGTTACTGCTTCATAGTAATATCCATCTTGTTTAGTTAGTCGTATTTCAATAAGCTCATTATCAGTAAATTCTCCTATAAAAGATCTCATTACTGTAACTAATGGAATGTCTCTGTATGGATTGTCTATTATTTTTAATAATGCAATTACTGTTTGAATTTCAATTGAGTCAAGATAGCTTTCTGACTGGTCGCTAAATACTGGTATTTCTAAGTTTTGTAATTCTTTTTCAAATATATTTGCTACATTTGCTGTTGCTCTTAATAAAATTACAATATCTCTAAATTGTATATCTCTATATCCTTTTTTTCTATCATATACTTGATATTTTGAGTTTATTAGTTCTTGTATTTTTTTTGCTACATATTTTGCCTCAATTTCTGTTTTTTCAATCAGTTGTTTATCTAATTCCTCTTCTTGCTTTTCATCGTCGTCTTCATCTTCTTCATCATCTACTGGTTCTTCTTTTTTTAAATCTATTATGTGTAATTCAGCTTTTCCACCATAACTAATATTTGTATTTTCTGGTTCTTCGTAATTGGCAGAACAATTTAAATATTCGTCTTTATTATATTGTATTTCTCCAAAATCTTTGCTCATAATGTCTTCAAAAATCAAGTTCGTTAATTGCAATATATTTTCTCTACTTCTAAAGTTTTCAAATAATTTTATTTTTTGTCCGTATTGATTTGTTTCTATTCCATATTTTTCATATTTTTCTAAAAATAATTCTGGTCTTGCTTGTCTAAATCTGTATATACTCTGTTTTACATCTCCAACCATGAAGATATTTTTATTATTTGAAATAGAATTTAGAATGTATTCTTGGACTAAATTGCTATCTTGATATTCATCAATTGCAATTTCTACAAATTTTTCTTCATATCTTTTGGCTACTTCTGTTTTTTCATATTGTCCATTTTCGTTTTTTCTTAAAAGAATTTTTAAAGCATAGTGTTCAATGTCACTAAAATCCATAACATTTTTGTTTGATTTCTTTTCTGCAAATTTCTCTGTAAATTTTAGGACTACATATTTTATATTTTCTAGTATTGGATACATTTCTTGGATGTCATTTAATGCATCTTCTGTGTTATATAAAAATGTTTTATTTATTTTATTTTTTATTTTTCTTTTTACAGCATCTCTTACATCTTTTGTTTCATCTTTTTGAGGATTTGTTATTTTTTTATCTGAAGACCATGTTTTAAATTTTATTTTATATACTTTTTCATATAATTCATCCCATAAATCATCACTTTTTGTTAATTCCTCTAATTGCATTATATCATCAGAAATTATTAGTTCATATTTTGATAATTCTTCGAATCTTGATAATTTTATTCTTTCTTTTTTTAGTACATTTATCTGGTTTTGTATGTCATCTTTAAATTCTTTTATTAAAATATTCCCCCATACAGTTTCTGTAAAATCTTTTATGTTATTAGGTTTAAATGCATTTATTTTTTCTTCTAACCAATCTTCTGGAAATGGTACACTTTGTATATAGTCATGAACTTTTAAAATTATTTTTTTTAGTTCATCATCGTCTTTATATCCAGAATATAGTTCCAATAATTTATAAAATTTTTCATCACTAGAAACATACATTTCTTCAAAAGTTTCTTCTAAGGTTTCTTGTTTTAGAAGTTCTAATTCTGTGTTATCTGCTATTCTAAAATTAGATGAAATACCTATTTCAAAAAAGTTATTTCTTATCACATCAAGACAGAAAGAATCTATTGTGCAAATGCTTGCTTTATTTAATAATACTATTTGTTTTCTAAGCCTTGTATTCATCGGATCTTTATCTATTTCTTTATATAATGCATTTAAAATTCTTTCTCTCATCTCTGAGGCAGCAGCGTTTGTAAAAGTAACAACAAGTATATTATCTATATCTACTTTTTCATCAATGATTTTTCTTATCATTCTTTCTACAAGTACTGTAGTTTTCCCGCTTCCTGCAGCTGCTGCAACTAATATATTGTTTCCTTTATCTACAATTGCTCTGGCTTGTTCTTTAGTCCAGTTTGTTCCCATTTACTTATCCTTTCATTAGTCTTTTCATTAAATCATCTATATATTTTTTCTTATTCTTAGTTTCGTCTTCTCTTATCTCGAATTTTCCATCTTTTAATATTACTACATCTCCACTTTTTATTTTTTCTGGGAATTGTTCTTTTGAAAATTCTTCGATTTTTTTTGTTTGTTGGTTTTCACAAACTACAATATTATTTTCTATTCTATCTACAATATATTTCATATATTTAGCCTCTTTTGATTATCATTATTTTAGCCTATTTTATCAGAAAAGCTATCAATTATCAATAAATTTGCTGAATAATGTCAATGGGACAGAGAATTTAACACACAATGTGTCAATTTCTCCGTCCCCCTGACATTATTTTAAAAGTATTTAATTGTGAAAGTTGCTCCTTTTCCAATTTCTGATTCTACATCTATGTTTCCATTATCTTGTTCTATTATTGTTTTTGCTAATGCTAGGCCTATTCCTATGCTTTCACTTGTTGAATTTTCACCTTTATAAAATCTCTCAAAAATGTGTGGCAAGTCTTTACTTGATATTCCTTCTCCAAAATCCTTTATTTTTATTGCTACATATACATTATTCCTTTCATATTCTATTATTATTTTTCCGTCATCTTTAGAATGATCTATACAGTTTTTTATAATATTTGAAAGAGCTTCTACTTGCCATCTAAAATCACATTCTAGAGATATTTTACTATCTCCATATAATTCAATTTCTATGTTTCTTAGGTCACATAGTGTAGAAACATTTTTGATTGATTCCTCCAGTATATCTTTTACATATATTTTTTCTTTCATAAAATTAATTGTATTTGAATCAAATTTTGATAATTTTAAAATCACTTGTATAAAAAAATTTATATTTCCAATTTCACGTTTTATATCTCTAATAAATTCTTGCCTTGTATTTAAATCCATGTCTGGTTCTTCAATTAAATCATCTAATATTACTAAAATTGATGTTAATGGTGTTTTTAGTTGATGTGAAATATCTTCAAGTGATTTTTTTAATTGTTTCTTATCTTTTAATGAATTTTCAGCATTTTCTTTTAACATTACTGTTGTTTTATATATTTCATTTTTTAAAATAGATAATTCATCCTCAGAAATTTCATCAATATGCAAACTGTAATTTTTTTTATTAATCTCTTCTATATATTTTGTAATTTGCTCTATTTCTCTATCTTTGTCTTTATTATATTTCATAAATATTATTACTAATATTAATATTGAAATTCCAAAAAATACTCCATTAGTAATCAAAAATTTTCTATGCATATTCTCATTTTCTACTATGATTGAATCTTTATTAATATCTATTCCATACTTTGAAAACATTTCATTTTCGTTATCTTTGCCATTTAATGTTTTTATTATATCGTTTTCTGAAATTTCAGGATATTTCTGTTTTATGTTATACATAATGGTTGCTATCTTTGTATTGTAGTTTTTTGTATAAACTTTATATTCATAAATATTTAAGACTAGTGTTAATATTAGTATGCATATAGAAAATATAAATGTTATCATTAAATATTTTTTTAATTTAATTTTGTTTTTCATCATCAATTCTATATCCTATCCCTTTTATTGTTATAATAATATCAGTTTTTAATTTTTCTCTAATTCGCTTAAAATATACTGTTACTGTATGGTCATCTACATCATTTCCTGTCCATTCCCATATTTTATCAAGTATTGTATTTCTGCTGACTACTTTATTTATATTTGAAAATAATAGATTTAATAATTTTAATTCTAGTGGTGTTAGTTCAATGATTTTATTATCTTTTTTTAATAACATTTTATCCATATCAAAACTTATATCTTTTAGCGTAATTACGCTATTTTTATTACTTCTTAGTAAAATTTTATTTATTCTTGCTAATAATTCTCTTGTACTAAATGGTTTTGTTATATAATCTTCAGCTCCTATGTTCAATCCTTTTACTATGTCTTCTTCATCATCTTTTGCTGTTAAAAAAATGGTTGGTATATTTAATTTTTTTATTTCGTTTTGGAATAATTCAAATCCATCTCCATCAGGCAAAGTGATATCTAATATAATTAAATCAATTTTAGAATTTCTTTGTAAATATTGTTTTGTTTCTTTAACTGAATTTTTACTTATTAAATTATAATTATTTTTCTCAAAAGAATATTTTAGTCCTTTTATTATCGTTGGGTTATCTTCTACTAGTAAAATGTTCATACTTAAATTCATTCCCTTCTAGTTGGATTATACCATACTATATGAAAAGGAGGAACTAAGTCCCCCTTTATTTGCATATTATATGTTTTCATTTCTAATTGTTTCAATAGTATTTTGCTTATTTATTTTTTGTAGAGAATATCTCATAATTTCACTTATAAGTAATAATACAGCTACAATAGCAATAACTATTGCTAAAATCGGCAATTTATATGTAGATTGATTTTCTGCTAGGTAATGGTAAATTAGATATGATAATCCTGTTCCAATTAGTATTCCAAAAATCAAAGATTTTGTTCCCATAAATATACTTTCTAATCTTATCATTTTACTAAATTCTTGATTCGTCATTCCTATTGATTTTAACATTGCAAATTCTTGTCTTCTTAGTTCCATATTTGTTGTTATTGTGTTAAATATATTTGTTATTCCTATTAATGAAATTACTATAATAAATCCATATAAGAATATTCCTATAAGTATGAATAGATTATTCATCGTTTTTGCATTTTCTTCTGAGTTATTTAAATTATAGTCAATACCTTTTAATGCTTCTTCTATATCATCTTGTAGTTTATCTGCATTTGAAGATTTGTAGTACACTTCTACGCGATTACATTCTATGTAGCTATCAAAAACTTGGTTACTAACTATTAACATGCTACTATTTGAATTTTGAAATCCAAATGGTCTTTTTTCTGTTTCCAATCCTATCTGAAAGTCCATCTCTTTTTTATTATTTTTAGTTTTAATAGTTTCTCCTTTTTTATAATCAAATTCTTTCATTTGGTATTCTACATATTTTTCATTTTCATCATATAGTCCAAATTTTACATTGTTTATTAATATTGCTTTATCTTTTATTTCGTCGTATTCTACTCCTAATGATTTAACATATTTTTGATATGGTTCATCTCCTAGTGCCATTATAGTTATAACTCCATCTGAATCAACTTTTTCATTTTGTCCTGAAATTTTTTCAATATATTTTTTATAATATTTAGTTTCTTTTATATAAATATTTTCTTTTTGGCAGATTGTGTAATCTTCAATGCTATCTAGTTTTGTTGTCTCTAATGCTTTTTCATAATTTTCCTCATTCATTGTCATAGATAAATACATATTATAGTCCTGCAAATTAATTTGGTCTTTTATACTATCAAATGACATATCCATAAATGAAAATAATGCAATAAAAACTGATACTGATACCACTATTGATATAACTGTAGTTCTATATTTCTTTTTATTTCTACTTAGATTTTTATATGATATTACTCCTCCAATTCCAAATAATTTATTTATAATTTTAGGACTTTTTATCTTTTTTATTTTTATATTTGCACTATTCCTAATAGCAGTTATTGGTTCAATTTTTGATGATTTTATTGCACTTCTAATTGCAGATAAATATATTGTTACTATTCCCAATATTATTGCAATTGCTATCGCTACCCATGAGAATGCAAATATTAATTTTATATCTCCTACTAAGGCAATATTAAGTAATACATTGCTTACTATTATTAGTATGTATGATGCTAGAAGTCCAAACAAAATTCCTAATGGTATACCTATGGCTCCTAATATTGTTGCTTCATATAATACATTCTTTTTTATTTGTTTTTTTGTTGCTCCAATGCTCTTTAGTATTCCATATTGCTTTATTTTTTCTGTAATTGATATATCAAAACTGTTTCTTATGCAAAAAATAGATGTAAAAACTATTATTATGCATACAATTATTACAACTGAGCCTAATCCTCCTGCTGATGAATCTTTAAATGGATTAGTTTCTAATTGTATTAAATATTCATTTGTATCTATTTGATATTTTGCTTTTTCTAATTCCTGTTGTATTTGTTTAATCTCATTATTGCTTATTCTTTTCCCTGAATTAATTTTGGCATAACTTTCTTCATTTACACCTAAAATATTTGCTGTTATTTTATAATTATCTTTTAGACCTTTTTTTGTATATTTTGCATAAATATCAACATTTCCAGAAATATCATCTTCATTCATATAAGTAACAAATGTATATCCTGGTGCAGAATACTCTTCTAAATTTGATGCTGGTCGCTGTATAATGCCAACAATTTTATATGTTTTAGCAGTTGTATTTACTATATCTTCTGCTATTTTTTCTTCTGATTCATTAACTTTTCCTGTCTTATCATTTATTTTTTCTTCCAAATAATCACTAGATTGGTAAGGATTTCCTTGATCTAATTCAACATTATCCACTAAACTTATTCTTTTACCAACATCAAGAGTAATGCTATCTCCTATATTAAGAACTATTCTTCCATTAGTTTTTAAATGAGTGGGAATCATTATTTCGTCAGTATTTTCTGGTAATCTTCCTTCAACTAATTTAATAGATAAATTTTCTAATGAATCTTTTGTAAGTGCTTTAATATATGCATATGGTTTATTTTTATTTTTAGATTTTTCTAATTTAGCATAACCAATATTTTTACTTAAATATATTTTTTCTATTCCTCTATTGTTTTTAAAATTTTCAATTTCTTCTTTTGGTACATTAAAATAAGCTACGTGAAAATCCCCTTGTAAAAATTTTTCATATTTAATTAATGATTTTATAACACTCATATACATTGATGCAACTGCTGTAATTAAAGCTACTGATAATATTATTCCTATTATTGTTACTATTGTTCTTTTTTTATTTAGTTTTAAATTTTTTATAGTCAACTTGTTAAGTAAGTCCATTTCTACACCTCCTTAACAATTCTTCCATCTTCTATTTTTATAATTCTGTCTGCACATTTAGCAATTTCCATATTGTGTGTAATCATGATAATTGTTTGTTTAAATTCTTTGTTTGATTTTTTTAATAATGACACAATTTCATCACTTGATTTTGAATCTAAGTTTCCTGTTGGTTCGTCTGCTAAAATAATTGTTGGATTTGTAATTAATGCTCTTCCTATACTTGTTCTTTGTTGTTGTCCCCCAGATAATTCATTTGGTAAATGATTTTTTCTATTTTCTAATCCTAATAATTTTAGCATTTTATCTAAGGTTTCTCTGTCAGCTTTTTTATTATCTAATGCAAGTGGTAACGTAATATTTTCCTCTACATTTAAAATTGGTATCAAATTATAAAATTGATAAATTAAACCTACTTGTCTTCTTCTAAATATTGCTAGTTTATCATCATTTAAGCTAAATATATCTTTACCATCAATATATACTTTTCCTGATGTTGGTTTATCTACTCCTCCAATTAAATGTAGCAAGGTTGATTTCCCGCTTCCTGATGCTCCTACTATCGCTACAAATTCTCCTTTTTCTACTGAAAAAGAAACATGATCTAGGGCAACAACTTTTGTTGTATCTTTTCCATAGACTTTAGTTAAATTATCAACTTTTAATATTTCCATTTTTATATTATCCTTTCCGATATTAAAAATAGCTTGAAAATTTTTATGTAGTTGCAACCTATCAATATTTTCTCTATTTTATGTTTTTATTTTACACTAGTAAAGTTACAACTA
>CANPZM010000054.1 GCA_947589065.1 uncultured Clostridia bacterium | reverse complement strand
ACGCTTCAGCGTCAGCTAGTATAAAGGCCTTATAGGCCGATATGGAAATCCCCCAGTTATACTGGGGGATAATTATTATAATTCAATTTTGGGTTGATATTTTTCTAACCACATATTTACTTGACATAGATATGCCATAAGTTGAGGACCAGTCATAAGCTGACCAAACCATGGCCTAGAAAAAGCCGTTCCATCAGTATCCAAAATGTCTTTAATATATTTTTCATTTAAAATATTTTTAATAGGTGAATCAGGAATTTCTAGAATTTTACTTAACTTTTCTTTTACAGCTTTTAGGTATGTTGGATTATGAGTTTTTGGATAAGGGCTTTTTTTCCTATATACAATTTCATTTGGCAAAATATCTTTAACGACATATCTAAGTAATCCTTTTTCTCTACCATCTAATGCTTTCATTTCCCAAGGAACATTCCACATATATTGAACTAATCTATAATCACAAAATGGAACTCTTGCTTCTAATCCAGAAGACATTGACATCCTATCAGTTCTATCTAAAAGAGTTTGCATCCACCAATATAAAGTTAAATAGGAAATTTTTCTTTTTTCAATAGTTTCTGAAGAATCAGATTCTAAAAATTCAATTTCATTTAAAGCTTGATTATATCGACAATCAATATAATCTTTTAAATTAATTTTCGAAGAAATAGAAGGATTAAGTATTTTTTGTCTTTCCGCAATTGCAATAGACCATGGAAAAGTACCACTTTTTAATGCATCTTCTCTAAAAAACCATGGATAACCTGCAAATACTTCATCAGAGCATTCACCTGATAAAACAACACTAACATGTTTTTTTATTTCTTTACAAAATAAATACATAGATGAATCAACATCAGCCATACCAGGCATATCACGTGCAATCATTGCATTTTCAAGACTATTAGCCAGTTCAGGAGTATCTAAAACTATTTTTGTATGATTACATTTGAATTTTTCAACCATTAATTTAATGAATTCATTATCAGAATTAGGTTGAAAATCAGATTTCTTAAAATTAATATCATTATCAACATAGTCAACTGAAAAAGTTTTAAATTTTTCTGGGTTATCCTTAAAATGCTTGCTAGCATATGCTGTAATAATACTTGAATCCAATCCACCAGAAAGCATCATTCCTATTGGAACATCAGAAACAAGTTGCATAGAAATACTATCATTTAAATAATAGCGGATTTTTTCACAAGTAGTATCAAAATTATCTAAATGAGGTTCTGTTTTTAACTTAAAATATTGTTCCATTTTTAATCCATTAGAATCAAAAACAGAAAAATAACCAGGCTTTAATTCATAAATTCCTTTAAATGGTGTTAGACCAGGAGAATGTGAAGGTCCAATTCCAAACAATTCATTTATACCATAATCATCAATAACAGGAGTTATTTCAGGATGAGATAAAATTGATTTTATTTCTGAAGCAAAAATAAAATTATTATTTTTGAAGGTATAATAAAAAGGCTTTATACCAAAATGGTCACGAGCCATATATAATTCTTTTCTTCCAGAATCCCAAATAGCAAAAGCAAAAATACCGTTTAAATATTTAACAACATCATAGCCAAAATGAATATAGGCTTTTAGCAGAATTTCAGTATCACAATGACCTTTAAAGTTGAAACCATTTTTTAGTAAAATTTCTTTAATTTCTTTTGTATTGTAAATTTGTCCATTATAAACAATTGTATAAGTATTATCTTGAAAAGTATATTGCATAGGCTGATTACCGTTTTCTGGGTCAATAACTATAAGTCTTTTATGACCTAGAATAACATTAGTATCACTAAAAAAGCCTTCTTCATCAGGACCACGAGAAGAAAGAACAGATGTCATATTATTTATAATTTCAAAGTCTTTAGAAATATTTTTTGAAAAATTTACAACACCACAAATACCACACATATAAAATTAATTCCTTTCTTGTTATAGAAGATATTCATAATAATATATGCGTAAAATTAAAAAAAATGAATAAAAAATGTAACTAACAATCAAATATAGTCAGCTGTTGACAAATATTCTTTAAAGTAATATAATATTTAATGTTTTATAGGGCGTAGTGACTACGCCCTAATAATGTGTTATATAGATAGGGGAAACAAAATGAATAATGAGAAAATTAGAAATGTTGCAATAATTGCACACGTTGATCACGGAAAAACTACTTTAGTAGATGCTATGCTTAAACAAAGTGGTATATTTAGAGATAATGAACAAGTTGAAGAAAGAGTAATGGATTCAAATGACCTTGAAAAAGAAAGAGGAATAACAATTCTTTCAAAAAATACAGCTATTCATTATAAAGATATAAAAATTAATATAGTTGATACACCTGGACATGCTGATTTTGGTGGCGAAGTTGAACGTGTATTAAAAATGGTTGATGGAGTCGTTTTATTAGTTGATGCGTTTGAAGGTGCTATGCCACAAACTAGAGAGGTATTAAAAAAATCTTTAGCTCTAAATTTGAAGCCAATTGTTGTTATTAATAAAATAGATAGACCTGGAGCAAGACCTGAAAAAGTTGTTGATGAAGTCTTAGATTTATTTATAGAATTAGATGCAAACGATGAACAACTAGACTTTCCTGTTGTTTATGCATCAGGAAAACAAGGAACAGCAAGCCTTGATTTAAATAAACCAGGTGAAAACTTAGAATGCTTATTTGAAACAATTATTAATTCTATTAACCCTCCAAAATGTGATCAAGATGGTTATATGCAAATGCTAGTTTCTAATATAGATTATGATGAATACATTGGTAGAATTGCTGTTGGAAGAGTAGAAAGAGGTATTGTTAAATTAGGAATGCCTGTTACTATATGCAAAAAGGAAGATAAAACAGAAAGTGCAAGAGTTACAAAACTTTATACATATGATGGATTAAAAAGAATTGAAGTTGAAGAAGCAAAAGCAGGAGATATAATTTGTCTATCTGGAATAGCAGATATTAATATTGGAGAAACAATTTGTGATTATGAGCATCCAGAGAAAATACCTTTTGTTGATATTGATGAACCAACAGTATCAATGACATTCAGCGTTAATAATGGACCTTTAGCTGGTAGAGAAGGACAATTTATAACATCAAGACATATTAGAGATAGATTATTTAAAGAACTAGATAGAAATGTTTCACTAAGAGTTAAAGAAACAGATTCACCAGATTCTTTTGAGGTTTCTGGTAGAGGTGAATTACATTTATCTGTATTAATTGAAACAATGAGAAGAGAAGGATTTGAACTTTTAGTTTCAAGACCAAAAGTTATTATAAAAGAAATTGATGGTGTTAAATGTGAACCTATTGAAAGACTTGTAGTAAATGTACCAGATGATTGTATAGGAAATGTTATTGAAAAATTAGGAAAAAGAAAAGCAGAAATGATAAATATGGAACCAGCAGAAGCAGGACATACAAAAGTAGAATTCAAAATACCTGCAAGAGGTCTTATAGGATATAGAACAGAATTTTTAACAGATACTAAAGGTAATGGAACTATGAATTCAATATTTGATTCATATGAACCATATAAAGGTGAAGTTGTATCAAGAGTAAGAGGAACAATAGTTGCATTTGAAGCTGGTAAATCTATTACATATGGATTATATAATGCTCAAGATAAAGGTGATTTATTTATTGGGCCAGGTGTAGAAGTATATGAAGGAATGATAGTAGGTATAAATTCAAGACCTGAGGATTTAGCAATAAATGTATGTAAAGAAAAACATTTAACAAATACAAGAGCATCTGGATCAGATGAGGCATTAAGATTAGTTCCACCAATTCAAATGAGCTTAGAAAAAGCAATTGAATTTATTCAAGATGATGAACTAGTAGAAGTAACTCCAAAAAATATAAGATTGAGAAAGAAAATACTAGATTCAAAAGAAAGAGAAAGAGCAGCTCGCAATAGTAATAAATAATTATTTAAGGCTTAGATTTTCTAAGCCTTAAAACATAATAGGAGAAAATAAAATGTTTAATGATGAAGCACTAGAAAAAATAAAACAAAAAGCATTAGAAGACCATATTCCAATAATTATGGATGATACATTAGAGAAAATTATAGAAATCTTAGAAAAAGAAAAACCAAAAAGAATATTAGAAATAGGAACAGCAGTAGGATATTCAGCAAGTCAATTTGCAAAATATACAGATAATGATTGCATAATAGATACAATTGAAATAGATGAAAATAGAGCAAATGAAGCACAAATAAATATAAAGAGTATTGGAGTAGCAGATAGAATAAATATAATGATTGGAAATGCAGTAGATATATTGCCAAACTTAAAAGAAAAGTATGACATTTTATTTATTGATGCAGCCAAAGGAAAATATCCAATATTTTTAGAATATGGAATTAAATTGTTAAATCCAAATGGAATAATATTGGCAGATAATATTTTATATAAAGGGTATGTAATGAGCGATTATAATGCACATAAACAAAGAACAGCTGTAAGACATTTAAGAGAGTATATAAAAGAAATAACAGAAAATGAAAAATTAGAATCAGAAATTTTAGATATAGGAGATGGATTAGCAATAAGTAGAATAAAAGCAGATAAGTAAAGTCTTATCTGCTTTTTAGCTTTTATTTTTATACATTAGCAGTTAAAATAGGAATTACTTGTTTCTTTCTTGATACAATTCCTTTTAAAAATGCTGTATTATTTTCTAATTTTACTGAATAAGATTTTTCAATCAAATCTGATCTTGAACCTAATACGATAACTTGTGAATTACTATTAATAATATCAGTAATTAATAAAACAGATAAATCTAAGTTTAAGCTGTTAATACCATTTTGCATAACTTTTTCAAGCTTATCTTTTCTTGACATTACATCATTAATATCAGCTGTATTAACTTGAGCAATTTTAGCTTTAACAGTATTTCCAATTGTTACAAGTTTAGCATCTAAATCAAGCAATTCTTCTTCTGAAAAAGAAGATAAATCAGTTCCAGCTTTAAGCATAGCTAATCCATATGTATTTATATCTGTATTTGATATTTGTGCAAGTCTTTCTGCAGTAGTTATATCTAATTTAGTACAAGTTGGTGATTTAAATAAAAGTGTATCTGAAATAATTGCACTTAGCATTAAACCAGCAACATCAGCAGGAATCATTATATGATTTAGTTCGAATAATTTATAAAGGATTGTACAAGTACATCCAACTGGTTCAGCATAGTAATATAAAGGATCAGTTGTTTGAAAATTAGAAATACGATGATGATCAACAACCATATATATATGAGAATTTTGAACATTATCAACAGATTGATCAAACTCATTATGATCAACTAAAATAATATTATCATCTTCACTTACTGATGTAAGTAATTCAGGAACACCTATTTTAAAATGATTCAAAGCATATTCTGTTTCTTTAGAAATATTTCCTAATCTGCGTGGTTCAGCAGAATTTCCCAATTTTGTTTGTAAAAAAGCCATAGCAATACTTGATGCTATTGAATCTGTATCAGGACTTTTATGTCCAAAGACTAATAATTTTTTATCCATATAATTTACTCCATTCTTTCTAAAATCTAGGAATATATTACAATATTTTAAAAATTAAATCAATACTATTTTTCATAAATGGACGAAAATGATTTTGCATCATATTTTATTCCAAAAAAGTCCTCAAAAGATCTTTCTAAATTTTTTTCATCAACAAATTCACAATATCCATTCTTATCAAAGTGATATTCTAATTGAATTGGGAGGGATGTAACACCAGGAATTCTTTGCTTATATAAGTTAGAATGACTTGCTGCACCACTATTTGCATTACTATGCATTAAATAACTACGGATTTGTGTTTCAGAATTATAGCATCCATAAGGAAGCGAATGAACTCTTGTAATATGTAAAGATTGATATGTTGAATTTTTGGGAGAAATAATATAATCTTTTGTCCTTTCAGAAATTACTGATACTGATTCAAAATTATAAGACAAAAAATCTAATAATTTATATAAAATAGGAACAATATATTTTTCTGAAGAACAACCATTAACTGAACGAACTATATATCTATTTCCAAAAATATCATATACATCTTTTATAGAATCTGAATTAAGAATTTTATTTACTTTTTCATTATAACTTGTTAAACTTTTTATCCTAGATTCAGGAATAATTTCGACATTTGGAAAAAAATCATGAATTAAATTATATTCATTCTTTAAATGCTGAAGATAAAATGATTTATAATTATTTATGTAGAAAAACCTTTTTCCCAGTAAAGCAGAACATTTATTAATTTTTTGTTTATTTTCTGAATCTATTATTAAATTACTAAAAAAAGAATTGTCATTTGACATGTTATTTAATAAACCTCTCTAGTATAAATAAATTATTTTTCAAACTTAAGCCCGTAAGGTATGGATTTTACCAAAATTTTATGATATATTATTTAAGTAAAAAATGAAAGGAAAAATTAAAATGCAAAAAATAGAATTACTTGCTCCAGCAGGTTCTTTTGAAAAAGCTAAAATTGCGTTCTTATATGGAGCAGATGCTGTTTATATGGGAACAAAAAATTTATCTCTTAGAACTAGAGTGCAAGTTGATGATGATGAACTAGAAAAAACAATAAAATATGCTCATGATATTGGCAAAAAAATATATGTTACTATTAATATATTCGCATGGGACGATAAATATGACGAAATTATAGAAACTGCGAAAAGAATGAATGAATTAAAGCCAGATGGAATAATTGCATCAGATGGAGGAGTTATTAATATACTAAAAGAATATGCACCAAATGTAGAAGTCCATATAAGTACACAAGCTAATATATTAAGTTACCACACAGCAAAATTTTGGTATGATAATGGAGCCAAAAGAGTAATACTAGGAAGAGAAATGAATAAACAACAAATAAAAGAATTAATGCAAAAAAAACCAAAAGACTTAGAAATTGAAATTTTTGCACATGGCGCAATATGTTGGAGCTATTCAGGAAGATGCTTCTTAAGTGATTTCCTTAATGGAAGAAGTGCAAACTTGGGAGACTGTGTACAAAGTTGTAGATGGGCATATAATGTATACCTTGAAGAAAAGAATAATCCGGGAAATTTAATGCCAATTGAAGATGATGAAAATGGAACATATATCTTATCTTCAAAAGATTTGTGCTTAATAAAAGAAATCCCAGAAATAATCGATATGGGAATAGATAGTATAAAAATTGAAGGAAGACTGAAAACAGAATATTATCTTGCTTCAGTAGTAAATAGTTATAGAAATGCCATTGATGATTATATAAAAGATCCAGATAATTATGATTATAAAAAATATTTAACCGAATTAGAAAAAACAAAAACAAGAGGATTAACAACATTTTATTTTAACAGTAGAGATAATAAAGATTTTCAAGAATATGAAGGAAAACAATATAATGCAAATTATGAATTTGGTGGCAAAGTTGTAAGAAAAGAAAATGAAAAAACTATTGTTGAAATTAGAAACAAACTAACTGTAGGAGACCAAATGGAAATAATTGTTCCAGGCAAAATAGAAACAGAAAAATTTGTCATTAATAATTTATGGGATATTGAAACTAATGAACCAATTGAAACAGTTAATCCAGGGAAATCAGAACAAAAAGTAAAAATGATATTACCAATTGAATGTGAAAAAGATTGGATTTTAAGAAGAAAAAAGTCTTAAATGTTGATAAATAAGAGTTTACAACACTTTTTATAAGATGTATAATATTAACATTAAATTTGAAAGGAAAGAAGATTTATGAGTGAAAATACTGAACAAAATGAAGAATTAGATAAAATAGAAAGGTAATAAATTATGAAGATTTATTTTGCAGGAGCAATTAAAGGTGGAAGAGAGAAAGTTTATGATTATGCTAAAATGGTAAAAAACTTTGAAAAGTGTGGTGGAGTAGTTTTAACTAAACATGTTGCAGATTTTAATCTTTCAGTTACAGGTGAAAATAATATATCTCCAAAAGAAATTTATGAAAGAGATATTAAGTGGCTAGAAGAATGCGATATAGTTTTTGCAGATATAACGATTGCTTCTTTAGGTGTAGGATATGAATTAGCTTATGCAGAAAATTTAGGAAAACCAATCTATGCGGTATATGAGAAAAATGCAAATGTGTCAGGATTTATTAGAGGAGACAGCAATATTCACTTTTTACCATATGACAATATAAATCAAGTTATAGATAAAATAAATGAAATTATGAAATAAATTTATTGCCTAATTAGATTATAATTAAGTATTAAGCTATTTATGTAAAGGAAACTTTAATGAAAGAAGAATTAAGTGCGTATAAATATGGCAAATTTAAAGAGGTAAAAGAAGTATTTGATGAATACCCAGTATAAGATGAATGGAATAAAGGTAAAATTGACAATATAATAAAAGAATAAGAATATGAATCTTATAACATAAATTATGAGATTAGTGACATTGTATTTGTAAAAGAATATACATATTCTGATGGTAAAATAGGAAACAATCATTTTTCAGATTATTAATATAATGCATATAAATAAGGATAGAAAAATATATATTGAAAAATAATAAAAATTTAATAACTTAAGATTTTATAGGAAATAAATCAATTTAATGAGAAAGGAAAATAAAATGTATAGATATGGATTTGATAAAAAGACATTATATATTATCATTGGTGTTTTAATTGCTATTACACTTATTAATCTTGGAACCAATAGTTTAATAGGATTACTATTTTCTATACCAGGCGTATTGTTGGCAATGTCATTTCATGAATTTGCACATGCATATGCTGCTGTTAAACTAGGAGATCCAACACCAAGAAATCAAGGAAGATTAACATTAGATCCTTTAAAACACATAGATCCTGTTGGAATATTCACATTAATTGTGGCTCATATAGGTTGGGGCAAACCTGTTCAAATCAACCCAAATAACTTCACAAAAGTCTCAAAAAGTAAAGGAGAAGCAATTGTAGCATTAGCAGGACCATTAATGAACTTTTTACTAAGTTTTGTTCTAATTTTAATTTACTATGCAATAATGATATTTTTACCTGAAACACCAATAATGACATCAAATTTTGCTATAGAAATAGTCAATATAATAATTACAATATTATATTATGCAATTGTAGTAAATATAGGTTTAGGAGTATTTAATTTAATACCAATTCCACCATTAGATGGATCAAAAATATTTTTAAAATTACTTCCATATAAAGCTCAAAGATGGATAGATGAAAATTTATACATGATTTCAATAATATTTTTAATCCTTTGTTTAACTAGAATATTAGGCTATATAACCAGTCCAATAATAGAAATAATTATGAACGGATTAGAATTTTTAGCATATAAGATATTTTCGATTTTTATATAAATATGAGGAACTATAATGAAAAAAGATATATATGTATTAGGAATTGAATCAAGTTGTGATGAAACATCATGTGCAATAGTAAAAAATGGCAGAGAAATTCTTTCTAATGTAATAAACTCACAAATAAAAATACATGAAAACTATGGAGGAGTAGTGCCTGAAATTGCTTCAAGATGTCACACAGAAGTAATAAATCAAGTAGTGAAACAGGCTTTAAAAGAAGCCAATTTAGATATAAATGAAATAGATGTAATTTGCCCAACATATGGACCAGGCTTGGTTGGAGCACTATTAGTAGGAGTTTCATATGCTAAAGGATTAAGCTATGCAACTGGTAAAACACTATTAGGAGTTAACCATATTGAAGGTCATATAGCAGCTAATTATATAACATATCCAGAATTAAAACCACCATTTCTATGTTTAATAATATCAGGAGGACATACTCATCTTGTAAAAGTTAGCGATTACACAGAATTTCAAATATTAGGAAAAACGAGAGATGATGCTATAGGAGAAGCATTTGACAAAGTAGCAAGAGTTGTTGGTTTAGGTTATCCAGGAGGACCAAAAGTAGATAAATTAGCAAAAGAAGGAAAAGAAATAATAAATCTACCAATAACACATATGGGAAACTTAGATTTTTCCTTTAGTGGAATAAAAACAGCAGTGATAAATTTAAACCATAAAAATCCTAATATTAATAAAGCAGATTTATGCTTAAGCTTTGAAAAATTTGCAACAGATATGTTAGAAAATAATGTAATAAAAGCAATAAGTGAAACAAAAATAAAGAAAGTGGTTCTAGCAGGAGGAGTTTCATGCAATTCTTATATTAGAAAAAGATTTGATGAATTAGCTAAAAAAGAAAAAATTGAAATTTTTTATCCAGAACCTAATTTATGTACTGATAATGCAGCAATGATTGCATCAGCAGGATACTATAATTATATAGAAGGAAAACAATCAAATTTAAATATGAATGCAATACCAAATTTAAAATTAGGAGAAACAAATAATATAATATAATTTATCCTTTAGGAAGGAATGAGATTAAACATGGCAATTTATACAATTGCAGATTTACACTTATCATTTGAAACAGATAAACCAATGGATATATTTGGACCAAATTGGGAAAATCACGAAAAAAAGATAAAAGAAAATTGGAAAAGACAAGTAAAAGAAGACGATTTAGTAGTTATAGCAGGTGACTTTTCTTGGGCAATGAACTTAGAAGATACAAAAAAGGATTTTAAATTTCTTAATGATTTACCAGGGAAAAAACTATTACTAAAAGGAAATCATGACTATTGGTGGACAACATTAACTAAAATGAGAAAATTTTTAGTTGAAAACAACTTTGAGAATATTGATTTTATACAAAATAATTATTACTTAGAACAAAACAAATTTATTATAGGAGTTCGTGGCTGGACAATCAGTAATAGTGAAGAAGATTTAAAAATAATAAGAAGAGAAAAGCTAAGAATAGATGCTCAATTAGAAAAGATTAGAGAAAATTACACAAATAGAAAAGAAATTTTAGTATTTATGCATTATCCACCATATGAGATTAAAGATGGAAGAATAGAAAATCCATATGCACAACTTTTTGAAGAATATAATATAAAAAAATGTTATTATGGTCATTTACATGGCGAACAGGCATATAAAGATATTGAAGATTTTGACTATAATGGTGTAAAATACATATTAATAAGTGCAGATTATTTAAACTTTGATTTATTAAAAATATTAGATTAAATAATCACATAGATAAAAAAACTTTGCTAATTGCAATGTTTTTTTATTTTTGTTACATAAAGTATTGCCAAAGGCCAAAAACTTTGATATAATAAACGAGTTAAAAAACACACAAGTTTAGTTTAGGCTTGTGCTAACAAATTGTTAGTGACCCTAAATGCTAAAAATCAAAGCTTGTGGAAGTAAAAAACAAGGAGGAATGAAAAATGGCAGTAGTTGCAATGAAACAATTACTAGAAGCAGGTGTTCATTTTGGACATCAAACTAGAAGATGGGATCCAAAAATGGCTGAATATATTTTTCAAGCTAGAAATGGTAT
>CANPZM010000053.1 GCA_947589065.1 uncultured Clostridia bacterium | reverse complement strand
TTTTTTTATAGGAAAGTTCTCTGAACTTCCTATAATATAAAGTATTTCACAGAAAAATTGTGTAACAATTTTTCGCGGACGAACAAAGACGCGGACTTTAAAATGCTATAAACAGCGAAAATGTTAATAATGTCCGCTTTTGTTCTATAATTTGTTCTTTTTATTACAAGAAAAAAATTAATATTTTCAGATTTATTTGCAAATTTATTTTAATTTAATTGACATTAGAATATAATAGTTCTAATATAATTAATAAATGCAATAACAGAAAGGAATGAAAGTAAATATGAATAAAAAAATCTTATTTATTGGAATAGCAATAATAGCGGTTATAATTATAGCAATTACATCTACTTTCTTTTTTTTAAATAGAAATAATGAAAAAAAGGCAAAAGAAGCTATAACTAATTTTATTACTCTTATAAATGAAAAAAAATATGACGAAATGTATGAAAAAACAGCAAGTATGAATATGAGCAAAGAAGATTTCGTGACTAGAAACAAAAATATTTATAATGGTATAGATGCATGCAATATAAGCATTGAAATTAGTAACATAGAAAAGCAAAATAATGAATATCATGTATATTATCATGAAAAAATGTATACTTCAGCAGGAGAATTAAATTTTGATAATGATGCAAATCTAATAAAAGAAAATGGAGAATATAAATTAAAATGGACTTCTAAAATTATCTATCCACAACTAGAAGATAACTATAAAATGAGAATTTCAACAATTAAATCCAAAAGAGGAGACATTTTAGATAGAAACAACAATAAATTAGCTACTGATGGAACTATACTTTCTGTAGGAATTGTACCAGGAAAATTAAATTCAAACAAAAATGAAAATATAGAAGAAATTTCTAAACTACTAGGAATATCTACTGATTATATTAATAAACAATTAAGCGCTTCATGGGTAAAAGATGATACTTTTGTACCAATTAAAAAAATAGTAGCTAATAATACAGAATTAAAAGAAAAATTATTAGAAATCAAAGGAATTTTAATCAATAAAGAAATTGGTAGAGTATATTCATTAGGTGAAGAAGCTGGTCACTTAATTGGATATGTTCAGGAAATAAATGAAGAAGAGTTAAAAGAAAAAAGTCAAGATGGTTATACATCAACAAGTGTGATTGGAAAATCTGGACTAGAAAAATCTTTTGAAGATAAATTAAGAGGAATAGACGGAGCTGAAATATATATTGTAGATGAAAAAAATAATAAAGTTGTTGATGTTGCAAAAAAAGATAAGAAAGATGGCGAAAATATAAAACTAACAATAGATAGCAATTTACAGAAAAAAATCTATAATCAAATGAAAGAAGATAATGGCCTTTTTGTTACTATGAATCCAGAAACAGGAGAATTGCTTGCTTTAGTTAGCACTCCAACATTTGATTCTAATGACTTTGCTGTTGGAATGACAACAGATAAATGGAATGAACTAAACAGCAATAAAAATAAACCATTATATAATAGATTTATTCAAAAATATTGTCCAGGTTCAACATTCAAACCTATTACTGGTGCAATAGCTTTAACTACTGGAAAAATAAAAAAAGATGAAAATTTGAATTATTCAGGAACTAGCTGGCAAAAAGATAATTCATGGGGAAATTATCATATTACGACATTAACTGCATATAATGGACCTAAAAATTTACTAAATGGATTAATACATTCTGATAATATATATTTCGCTCAAACTGCGTTGAAAATTGGAAATGAAACTTTTATTAATAATTTAAATAAAATTGGATTTAATGAATCAATTGAATTTCCAATATCTTTAGCAAAATCTCAATATTCATCTAACAATGGAACTTCAATAGATAGCGAAACTATGTTAGCAGATTCAGGATACGGACAAGGAAATATATTAGTTAATCCTATACATATATCTTCAATATATTCTAGTTTTTACAATAATGGAAATATGATAAAACCATATATTGAATATAAAGAAAATGCAGAACCAGAAATTCTTAAAGAAAATGCATTTTCAAAAGATGCTGCTAACACTATAAAAAATGCATTAATTCAAGTTGTAGAAAATAATGAAGGAACTGCAAAGGACATGAGAATACCGGGATTAACTATTGCAGGAAAAACAGGAACTGCTGAATTAAAATCATCAAAAGAAGACAATGAAAGTGGAACATTAGGATGGTTCAATTGCTTTACAATAGGAAGAAAAGAGGGAGATTTATTAATTGTAAGCATGGTAGAAAATGAGCAAGACAATCAGGATGGAGGAAGTCATTATCTTATAAAGAAAATAAAAGCAATATTAAATTAATCATAAAAGAACTAAAAATATACATATAAAGGGGCTAATATTACTATTAGTCTCTTTATATTATCTTTTTTTACAATTTTTATTACCCAAAATTAAATAATTACATAATATATAATGAGGTGTTACTATGGAAAATATTTTTTACACAATAATGGTAATATTATGTACAATAGGGTGGTATTTTTTTATAAAAGAAACAATATATAAACTATTATTTAACAAAATAAAAGTAGACGATGACATAAAATTGCAAGTTATTGTTAAAAATAAAGAAAATAATATTGAAATAATAACAAGAAAAATAATGTATTTACAAAACCAATTAGGCTATTTTAAAAATATAGAAATAATTGATAATAATTCTATTGATGATACATATAAAATATTGAAAAAAATCGAAACACAATATCCAGAATTAAAAGTTAGAAAAATATTGTAAATTAGCCTTTTTTTTGATAAACTAACAAAAGAAAAGGAGTATTAATGAAACTAGAAGGACAATTAGAGGAAATTATATATCAAAACGAAACTAACAGTTACACAATTGCTGAATTTAGTACTGATGAAGAAACATATACTGTTGTAGGTTATTTACCATTTATTAATGAAGGAGATTTCCTAAGTTTAGAAGGAAAATTTGTAACTCATCAGGATTATGGTAGACAATTTAAAATAGAAACATTTGAGAAAAAAATGCCAGAAACAAAAGAAGCACTTGAAAAATATTTAGCTAGTGGAATAGTCAAAGGAATTGGGCCAAGTATTGCAAAAAAAATAGTTGAAAAATTTGGAGATGAAACTATAGCAATTTTTAAATTTGAACCTAAAAGATTAGCTGAAATAAAAGGCATTTCAAATACTGGAGCACTAGAAATGGCTGATGAGTTTAATAGCAAGTGGGAATTGTGGCAAATTGTAGGATACTTGGAAAAGTTCGGAATAAATGCAAGCAATAGTAAGAAAGTGTACGAAGCTCTAGGAGCAGATGCAATTAATGAAATTAAAAAAAATCCATATGTTTTAATTGATATAACGTATGGCGTAGATTTCTTCAAGATTGATAAAATGGCTTTAGAGATTGGTATTGATATAAATAGTTATCAACGAATAGGTGCAGGAATTAGATACGGATTAATACTTGCAAGTTATAATGGAAATACTTGTGTAGAAAAAAATAAATTATATGAATTCGTTGAAAATAAATTATCTGTCGAAGAAAAATATATTGATGAAGTTATTATAAACTTAAAAGCAGTTAATAAAATAATTGTTGAGGAATTCAATGAACATGAATGGGTTTTTTTAGAGGAATTTTACAGAATAGAAAAAAATATTGCACAAAGATTATACATGATGCATAAAACTAAAAATATAAAGCATATAAAATCTTTTAAGGAACAATTAGAAAAAGAAGAAATATTAATGCAGATGATATTATCAGATAAACAAAAAGAAGCATTAAATCAAGTAAACGAATCAAACATTAGTATAATAACAGGAGGCCCAGGAACACGGAAAAACAACTATTATAAAAGCTTTAATAAATGTATATAAAGCTAATGGAATGAAAGTCACTTTATGTGCCCCAACAGGAAGAGCTGCTAAAAGAATGTCTGAATCTACAGGAAATGAAGCAAAGACCATACATAGATTATTAGATATTGGAAAAATAGAAGATAATAAATTAGAAAATATTGATACACAATTTGCACCGATTGATGCAGATGTCATAGTGATAGATGAAATGTCAATGGTTGACGCATTTTTAATGAATTATATTACACAAGCAATTTATATGGGAACAAAATTAGTTTTAGTTGGAGATAGTAATCAATTACCGTCTGTCGGACCAGGAAGTATTTTAAAAGATTTAATAGAATCAGAGAAGATTCCAACTACAAATTTAGACAAAATTTTTAGACAAGCTGCTAAAAGTAGAATAATATTAAATGCCCATCAGGTAAATAAAGGTGAGGGTTTTATAAATAAAGAGAAAGATGAAAACATAGAAGATGATTTTTTCTACATAAATGAAGTTTCTCAAGAAAAAATGATAACAGATACAATTTCTTTAACAACAGGAAGATTGCAAAAGTATGGGAATTATGACTTCTTTGAAAACATGCAAGTTTTGACTCCAACCAAAAAAGGAAGTTTGGGCACTAAAGAATTAAATAAAACATTGCAGAAATCTATCAATCCTGAAAGTGAATTAAAAAAAGAAAAAAAATTTGGAGAGACAACTTTTAGAGAAGGTGATAGAGTAATGCAAATAAAAAATAATTACGATATTTTTTGGGACAGAGAAATAAACGGCATATATGAAAACTCAACAGGTGTCTTTAATGGTGAAATTGGAAGAATAGAAAAAATAGATTTATCAGAAAGACAGATAAAAGTATTATTTGACGACGGAAAAAACGTATGGTACCAGTTTTCTGAACTAGACCAATTAGAATTGGCATATGCAATAACTATTCATAAATCACAAGGAAGTGAATTTGATGTTGTAATAATAGCAATTCCACAAGCGGCACCTATGCTTTTAACAAGAAATTTATTATATACAGCCATAACTAGAGCAAAGAAATTACTAGTTATTTTAGGAAATAAAAAAACAGTTGAATTTATGATACAAAATATAGATAGTAAAAAAAGAAATACAGGTCTAAAATATAAAATAAAATATTTATTTGACGGTAATAATGAAAACGAATAACAAACTTAGTATTGGTAAAATAAAATGAACTGAAGTGATTAAAAAAATATTAAACTTAATTTTTCCAACAACATGTTGTATGTGTGGAAAAATATATTCAAATTGGATTTGCCCAAAGTGTTATTTAGATATAAAAAAAGAATTAGAATTTAAAATAATTGATGAGAAAAACTTCAGAATATTTTTTATAGGATTTTATGAAAAACAATTGAGACAACTTCTTCTTAAATTTAAATTTAAAGATTCAGCATATATATCAAATATGTTTACAACATTAATTATGAAAAATGAACAATTTGTATCTAAAATAAAAAATTATGATTATATAATTTCAGTACCAATGTTTAAGAAAAATAAATTGATTAGAGGATATAATCAGACTGAGACTTTAGCTCAAAATATTTCAGAAAAAATAAAAGTTGATTGCTTATTTGATATTTTAACTAAAATAAAAGAAAATAAAAAACAAAGTTTATTAAATGAAAAAGAAAGAGTAGAAAATGTCAAAAATGTTTATTCTATCAATAATTATGAAATATTAAAAAATAAAAAAGTTTTATTACTAGATGATATCTATACAACAGGAAATACTATAAAAGAATGTATAAGAACATTAAGAAAAGCCAAAATCCAAAAAATAGATGTTTTGGTAATTGCAAAAAGAAATTGACATATCTTTGAATATTTTGTCTAAAAAAGCATAAAATAAAAACAGACAAAATATAACAAGGAGGTAAAAATGAAAGCAACAGGAGTAGTAAGAAGAATAGATGATTTAGGAAGAATTGTAATTCCAAAAGAAATAAGAAGAACTTTAAGAATTGGAGAAGGCTCACCTCTTGAAATTTTTACAGAAAAAGATGGAGAAATTGTATTAAAAAAATATTCTCCAATTGGCGAATTATCTGAATTTGCTACAAATTATGCAGAAACTTTATCAAAAACAACAGGACATATTGCATGTATAACAGATAAAGACACTGTCATTGCTGTTTCAGGAGGACTAAAGAAAGACTTACTTGAACAAAACATAAGTAAAGAACTAGAAGAAGTAATTGAAAACAAAGAAATTTATACAAGCAAAGATAATGATGAACTAGCAATTCCTATAAGTAAGAATGAAAATAAGGAAAGAATTTTCCATGCGCAAGTAATATATCCAATTGTATCAGATGGTGATGCCGTAGGTAGTGTTGTACTAATGTCTAAAGAACCAAATAAAAAAATGTCAGACGCAGAACTTAAAGTTGTTCAATCAGCAGCTGGAATATTAGGAAGTCAATTAGAAATATAATTAAGTTTATTTTATGGGGAAGAAATAAAATTTTCTTCCTTATAAAATAAAAAAATCTATTTTTTTGTTGAATATTGACATAACAAAAAAATATATATAAAATATAGTAAAATATAAACAAAAGAGGAGATAAAATGAAAGAGAAAAGTAAAAATAAAAGTGTTGCCGGTGGCTTTATTGCCAAATACATAGTGTTAGGAATAATAATAGGAGGAATATCTTTCTTTTTAGAAAATTTTATTCCACAAGTATTACAGTGGGATTTATCATCTAATTTAGCAATTTACCAAATTGTTTTATTTGTAATAAGCACATTATTAACAATTTTTATTGCTACAAATAGATCTTTAAAAAAATATGAATTTGAATCATTAGAAGAAGCTAGAGAAACAGCTAAACCTGTAAAATCATTATTAATAATTATTGCATTATTTGTGATGATATTTAACTTATTCTATTGCTATGGAATTAGAAAAGCTGAATATAAAAAGATAGAAGAAAGATATGAAGAATATAAAAATGTTGTTCCAGCTATTGGTTATGTAAATGGAAAAGTAATTACAGGCGAAATGGTAAGTAATGGCTCATATGAATTAGAAAAAGGAAAAATGAATGAAAAAAATGCTGATGAAAGATATACAAATATGTTTTTAAATATTTATCTAGCATCAAAAGAAATAATCATTATTTTAACTTATGGATATGCTGTTTTGTATGTTGAGAAAATGATAGAATGTAGAATCACTAAAAATAGTAAAAGTACAAAAAGCGAAAAAAGTGAAAAAAGCACTAAAAGTGAAAAAAGTGAGAAAAGCACAGCAAGTGCTAAGAGCACAAAAAAAGCTAAAAAAAGTGTAAAATAAAAATTAACAAATGTAGCAATAGCAAGTATGCTATTGCTTTTTTGTGTAAAGTATAATATAATTTTATTCATTAATGAAATAATAAAAATAATGGACATACATTATATTTTTTATGTATAATAAATGAAAATGTATAAAATATTATAGAAATAATATGAAAAAATCTTTTATGAAAACAACAGAAGGGAATGAATTATATAATGAAATGTATTGAAATAAGAAACAAATACTTAAATTTTTTCAAAAAAAATAATCATGTTGTAATACCTAGTGCTCCAGTTATACCAGAAAATGATCCATCAGTATTATTTACAACAGCAGGAATGCAACCATTAGTACCATATTTATTAGGTCAAAAACATCCATCAGGAACACGTTTGACAGATTACCAAAAGTGCATAAGAACAAATGATATTGATGAAGTAGGAGACAATAGACATTTAACATATTTTGAAATGTTAGGAAATTGGTCTTTAGGTGATTATTTTAAAGAAGAATCTATTGCAATGAGCTATGAATTCTTAACAAAAGAATTGCAAATTCCAAACGAAAAATTATCAGTAACATGCTTTGCTGGAGACAACGATTGTGAAAGAGACAATGTATCATTTGAATGTTGGAAAAAAGCAGGAATACCTGAAGAAAGAATATACTTTTTTGGTAAAGAAGACAATTGGTGGATAGCCGGAGAAGAAGGACCATGTGGACCTGATACTGAAATTTTTTATGACACTGGAAAACCAAAATGCTCACCTAACTGCAATCCATCATGTAATTGTGGAAAATATGTAGAAATCTGGAATAATGTATTCATGGAATTTTACAAAGACAAAAATGGATATACAAAATTAAAACAACAAAATGTTGATACAGGTTTAGGACTAGAAAGAATGGCAATGCTATTACAAAAAAAGGAAACTCCATTTGAAATAGAAATATTTGCACCTGTTATGCAAAAACTAGAAGAATATCAAGTACAAGATATAATTGAAAGCAGAAGAATTGTAGCTGAACATTTACGTTCTAGTGTTATGATTATAAATGATGGTGGTAGACCAAGCAATGTAGATAGAGGATATATATTAAGAAGATTATTAAGAAGAATGACAAGACATATGAACAAATTAGAAATTGACTTAAATAAATTGGCTGAAATTATAGATGTTTCTATTGATGCATTAAAAGAATTATATCCTGAATTAGAAAAAAACAGAGAAACAATAAAAAAAGTAATAATAGAAGAAAAAGACAAATTTATTAAAACTTTAAAAAATGGTGAAAGAGAATTTGAAAAAGTAGCTAACAAAACAATTAATGGTGGAAAAGATACTATTGAAACACAAGCTGTATTTAACTTATATGAAACATATGGCTTCCCACCAGAAATGACAGAAGAATTAGCCCAAGAAAAAGGAATAAAAGTTGATATGAAAGACTATCAAAAATTATTTGAAGAACATCAAGCTAAATCTAGAATAGGAAGCGAAAATAAATTCAAAGGTGGACTTGCATCAACTGGAGAAATAGAAACTAAGTATCATACAGCTACTCACTTACTTAATGCAGCACTAAAAAAAGTTTTAGGAGACCATGTACATCAAAAAGGAAGTAATATAACTGCAGAAAGAATGAGATTTGATTTTTCTCATAATGCAAAAATGACTGATGAAGAAAAACAAAAAGTTGAAGATTTAGTAAATGAATATATTAAACAAGATATAAAAGTAGAAAAACTAGAAATGAAAAAAGAAGATGCTTTAAAATTAGGTGCAGAAGCAATGTTTTTAGACAAATATGGAGATGAAGTAACTGTATATAAAATAGGAGACATATCATTAGAATTCTGTGGTGGACCACATGTAGAACATACTGGTGAACTAGGAACATTCAAAATAAAAAAAGAAGAAGCATCATCATCCGGTGTTAGAAGAATTAAAGCAATATTATTATAAATTAAGGTAGGAAATAAAATGAGTGATTGTATTTTTTGTAAAATAGCTAATAAAGATATTAATTCAGAAATTATTTATGAAAATGAAAAAGTTATAGCTTTTAAAGATATTAACCCTAAAGCTAAACTACATTTTCTAATAATTCCAAAAAAACATTATAACACTATTTTAGATATTGATGACAATGAAACTATAAATGAACTTCTTAGTGCAATTAAAGAAATAGCAAAAAAATATGAAATAGAAGAGTCAGGATTCAGAATTATAAATAATTGTAAAGAAGATGGAGGACAAGAAGTTATGCATGTTCATTTACATATGCTTGGTGGTGAAAAGTTAAAAACTTCTATAATATAATATGTTGAAAAATAAATTTTTATGTTATAATTATACTATGGAGGAAAACTTGAATGAATACAAAACGAAATAATATACTAACTATAATTTTAATAATATTAATAATAGTTATTATTGGAATTATTGGATATTTAGGATATGAATTAGTAGATAGTGTTATAGCAGAAAGCAAGTCAGAAGAAATAACAGACGAATTCGATTCAGAAGTTCCAACTGTTACAGAGGAAGAATTAGAAGCAAATGAAAAAGAAAATGGAGAAAATGGAAATGAAACTTCAGCAAATGGTGAAGATGGTGAAAATGGGGGAGCAGGCAGTTCAAGTAGCAAAAGTAAATCAAACAAATCATCATCGATAAAAGTTAAAGGATATTCTGTTTATGGAACAATAAGAATTCCAGCAACAGGAATAAGATATTCTATATTTCCAAGCCAAACAGCTAATGCACTTGATAGAGGAATAATTCAATTATACACTACTAATGGACTTAACAAACCAGGAAATACAGTTTTAGCAGGGCATAACTATAGAAACAGTAGATTTTTCTCAAAAAATAAAAACTTAAAAACTGGAGATAAAGTAATAATAAAAGATGCTTCTGGATTACAAATTACATATAGTATATACAAAAAATTTATAACAAATTCACAAGATGCATCATTCTACCAAAGATCTACAAGCGGAAAAAGAGAAATAACGCTTACTACATGTACAGATAGAGGAACAAAAACTGGAGAAAGAATTATAATTTTTGCTAAAGAGAAATAATATATAAAAAGGATATAAGGACTAAATGATAGATCCTTGTTATCCTTTATTTTTATATTATAGGAAAGTTCTCTAAACTTCCTATAATATAAAGCATTCTACAGAAAAATTGTTATACAATTTTTCGCGGACAAACAAAGACGCGGACTTTAAAATGTCATAAATAGCGAAAATATTAATAATGTCCGCTTTTGTTCTAAAAAGATAAATTATTAAAATTTGAACTAATAAAATATTGATTTGAAAGCTATCTAGACTAAAATGATTAACTTCGAGAATATTATCTGTATATGATTGACAAAATATATTTAAAACGTGTAAAATAATAATGTATACATAAATTACTTGAGGTGAGATAATGGAAGAAAAAAAACAAATTAATTACAGTCAAATACTAACTATTGTGTTAATAATTGTAATTGTTGGAATTATTGGAATTATAGCGTATATTGGATTTAATGCATTAAAAGATAAAAAAACAAAAGATACATATACTGAAGCAGCAAATAACTTTGAAATTAGAGGTGATATATCAACCAATACTAATATTGCTACAAATGCTTTAGAAGAAGCTAATATTACACCAGATAATGAGAAAGAAACATTAGAAGGATATGAAATATTAGGAACTATAACTATTCCAAAAGTTGATTTAAAATGTCCAATACTTGCAGAAGTAACACCACGTACACTAGAAATAGCTGTGGCACAAATGTTTACTACTTCAGGATTAAATAAGCCAGGAAATACAGTAATTTATGGACATAATTATAGAAACGCATTATTTTTTTCAAGAAATGATGAATTAAATAATGGAGACAAAATATATATTGTTGATCAATCTAAAAATAAAGTAGAATATGAAATATATAACATATTTATAACTTCAGGAACTGATAGTACGTTCTATGCCAGAACTGCTGAAAAAACAGAAGGAAAATGCGAAATAACATTATCAACCTGTACAGACGATGTTAATCAAACAGACAATAGATTAATTATTCAAGCAAGAGAAACTACTAATGAATAAATATATGTAAGGAGAAAAATATGGAAGATAAAAAAAGTAAAATAATAACTATTGTTATAGTAGTAGCAATAATAATACTTATAGTAGCACTAATTATTGTAGGAATTAAACTATTAAAACCAAAAGATGAAGATATAATAGCTGAAACTAATGATGAAGTTACAGTAATTAAAGGCAATGATAATGCTGTAGAAAGCAATACAGTTGAGTCATTAAATGCAATTGACTTCAGTACAGGTAAAAAAGATAAAGAATTACTAGAAGGATACGAAGTTATTGGACAAATAGAAATACCAAAAACAGAATTAAATGCAAAAATATTAGGAGAAGTTTCAAAACGTTCATTAGAAATAGCTGTTGCACAAATATTTACTACGACTAAAGGAGATAACTCATTAAATCAACCGGGAAATACAGTAATATATGGACATAACTATAAAAATTCACTATTCTTTTCGAGAAATAATGAACTTCAATTAGGAGATGAAATATATATAACAGATTATACAGGTGAAAAAAAGAAATATGTTATATATGATAAATTTGAGACAACGAGTAATGATACATCATTTTATACAAGAAATACAAGTGGTATTCCAGAAATAACATTATCTACATGTACTGATGATGCCAATACTTCTAGTAACAGGCTAATTATCTTAGCAAAAGCAGAATAATAAAAATCTTTTTATAGAAAGTAGTTGACAAAAGTAAAGAAAAATATTAAAATATAAGAGCGTTCGAAATGGTGGATATAGCGCAGCTGGTTAGAGCGCCAGTTTGTGGCACTGGAGGTCGTGGGTTCGAATCCCACTTTCCACCCCATAAAGAAAATATTAATATTGGGCTGTAGCCAAGTGGTAAGGCACCAGACTTTGACTCTTTATCGTTTTAAAGTTATTCCAAAACCGCAAGGCTTGACATATAGAGAGTTTGAAAGATTTAATGTTTTTCAAAAAGTAGCAATGTCAAACAGAATGTCAAACAAACTCTCAAAAAATTAATTTTTAAAATTTAATATTAAACATTGGGCTGTAGCCAAGTGGTAAGGCACGTGACTTTGACTCACGCATGCGCTAGTTCGAATCTAGCCAGCCCAGCCA
>CANPZM010000052.1 GCA_947589065.1 uncultured Clostridia bacterium | reverse complement strand
GTGGTGGCTCGAAGTGGAATCGAACCACTGACACGGGGATTTTCAGTCCCCTGCTCTACCAACTGAGCTATCGAGCCTAATATAAATTAAAACTATCTACAAAAGTGAGATAGTTGTTGGCGACCCGGAACGGGCTCGAACCGTCGACCTCTAGCGTGACAGGCTAGCGTTCTAACCAACTGAACTACCGGGCCATAAAATGTGGTGGTCGCTATAGGGCTCGAACCTATGACCCCCTGCTTGTAAGGCAGATGCTCTCCCAGCTGAGCTAAGCGACCATTTGTCAGTTTCACTGACATGACTTAGTATACTAGATTTTAACTTTAATGTCAATACATTTTAAAAAAAAATATATATTATTTTAATTATTTTCTTGCATAAAATTCTAAATATTTATATAATTCTAAAAGAGAAAAGAGAGGAATGGAGTGATAATATGGAGAATTGGAAAAAATATGCTGTAGTCGGATTAATAGTTGTAATTATTCTAGCAGCTGTACTGGGAATTTTTCTATATAATAAGGAACATGGAGTAGATAAGACATCAAAAAAAGAAGAAGAAACTATAGAAATTTCAAAATTCAAAGAAAAATTAGAAGAAAATGAATTAAAAGTTGAAAATGAAGAAGATTTTGTAAATGCAAGTGAAATTGGTGCAGTTGAAGGAAAAAGATATACAATAAATGGTTTGGCAATATATGTATATAAATTTGATACGAAAAGTTCTGAAGAATTAACAGTTTCAAATATAAAAAAAGCTAAAGAAGAAGGAAAGGTAATATTACCAAGTTTTGATAATTATGAATTTAATGTCTATTATAATAAAGGATTAATTTTAGCAAATTATGAGGATCATCCAGATAAAGATAAAATAATAGAAATTTTTAAAAATTTATAATTATGAAATGGAAGAGAGATATATAATGAAAGAAGAATTTATACAACTATTAGAAAGTACAAATAGAGAGGGAATAAAAGAACTAATTGAATTTATAAATAAAACTGATTTTTATAAAGCTCCAGCTAGTACAAGATACCACGGAGACTATGAAGGACGGATTGTTAGAACATAGTATGAAGGTTTATGAAATTTTAAAACTAAAAGTTCAAAATTCAGTAATTGATTTAAAAATTTCAGAAGAGACATTAATTATTGTTGCTTTATTGCATGACATATGTAAGGTAAATTATTATAAAGTAGATTATAGAAATGCAAAAAATGCGAAAGGTGAATGGGAAAAAGTTCCTTATTATACTGTTGATGATACGATACCATATGGTCATGGTGAAAAGTCTGTAATGATGCTTACAGAATATATAAAATTGACTAGTGAAGAAAAATATGCAATTCGTTGGCATATGGGATTTACAGAACCCAAGGAATTGTATAATACCTTAGGTCAGGCTTTTAAAAAATATCCTTTAGCACTTTTACTACATGAAGCTGATTTAGAAGCAACATATTTTTTTAATATTTAGAAAAAGAACTCCTTTTATAAAAAATAGAAGGAGTTTTATTTATATAATAGGAAAGTTCTACTTTTCTATTATATAAAGATCTTACATTCTAATTTTAAAGAGATATATTAATATTGACAAACTAGAACATCTGTTTTAAAATATTCTTGGAGATTTATATGAAAAAGAAATTTTTACATATTGATGTTAATAATGCTTTTTTATCATGGACAGCAATTGAGCGATTAAAAAAAGGAGACACTATAGATTTAAGGACAATACCATCTGTAATAGGTGGAGATGAATCTAAAAGACATGGAATAGTTGTGGCTAAAAGTAATATTGCAAAGAAATTTGGTATTAAAACTGCAGATCCAATTTATATTGCAAGAAAGAAATGTCCAAGTATTCTTGTTGTGCCTGCTGATTATGATGCCTATAGAAGGTATTCAGACTCATTATATAAGCTTTTTTTGGAATACACAGAAAAAGTAGAAAGATTTTCAATAGATGAATGTTTTTTAGATCTTACAGAATATTTAAAACCAGATGAAGATTTAGTTAAAGTTGCAATTGAAATAAAAGAAAGAATCAAAAATACATTTGGATTTACGGTTAATGTAGGTGTTTCAGATGATAAAATATTAGCTAAGGTAGCATCAGATTTTGAAAAACCAGATAAAGTTCATACATTATATAAGTCAGAGATAGAGGAAAAATTGTGGAAACTACCTATTGATGAAATGTTTATGGTGGGGAAAAAATCTATACCAAAATTAAATAGAATGGGAATAAAAACAATTGGAGATTTAGCGAAAACTGAAAAAACAATCATGATTAAAAATTTTGGAAAATATGGTTATATGATTTGGAGATATGCTAATGGTGAAAGTGGTGAAGAAGTAAATTATCAAGAGGAAAAACCGAAAGGAATTGGAAATAGCATAACTGTTCCATATGATATTGGAAATATAGATGAACTTAATGTAATACTAGTACAACTAGTGGAAAAAGTAGCATATAGATTAAGAAAGCATGATATGTATGCAACTGTAGTAAATGTTCAACTAAAAAATAGTGATTTTAAAACTGTTTCACATCAAAAGAAATTAGATATTAGAACTGATACTACAAAGGATATTTTAGATGTGGCTAAAGAATTGTTAAAAGAATTATATAAAGGAGATTTAATAAGATTAATTGGTGTTAGAGTAGATGGATTAGTAGAAAAAAATGAGATGCAGTTATCTATTTTTGATATGCCAGAAAATACAAAGAATAAAAAAATAGATGAAACAATAGATAGATTAAAAGAACGATATGGAGAGAATATTATTACTAGAGCAACAGATATGAAAAGTAACAAAGATTGAGAAAAAAGCATATTATGTATTAAAAGACAAGGAAGGAATGAAATTAAATATGGAACCACAAGTTACAATTTGTTGCGGTAAAAAAAGTGGAAGATGCTGTTGCTTATTAAAAATATTATATATATTAATAGCTTTATTTATATTTATAATAGGAATAATAATAGGTGCTTTAACTACTATTGTTACTACAATAGGTGCAGTATATTTTTATGCACTTGCTACAGTATTTGGTATACTTGCAATTTTAGCCGGTATTTATGCTTTATGTATTTGTAGAAATTAAGATATATAAATAGAAAGGGGAAAATTATCCCCTTTTTTATATTATAGGAAAGTTCTCTGAACTTCCTGGAATATAAAGCATTCCACAGAAAAATTGTTATACAATTTTTTGCGGACGAACAAAGACGCGGACTTTAAAATGTTATAAATAGCGAAAATGTTAATAATGTCCGCTTTTGTTCTATTTAATTGTGAAATTTGCAATGCATATTTATACTCTTGAGAGTAATTGAAATAATAGAATTAATGTGATAAAATGACTCATATAATTCAAAGAGAAAGAAGGATTTTATATGAAAAAAGATAAAATTGCAATTATAATGGCTGCTGGAAAAAGCGAAGCTATGAATTCTAAAAAATCAAAATTAGTACATAAATTATATGGAAAAGAATTAGTTAGTAGAGTTGTAGAAACAGCTGAAAAATTAGAATGTGATGAAATAATAACTGTTGTTGGAGAACAAAAAGATCAAGTAATTGAAGTGTTAAAAGATAGGACAAAATATGTTTTACAAGAAGAAATATTAGGTACAGGTCATGCTTTAATGCAGGTTTTACCTGATTTAGAGTCAAAATCTGGTCAAGTTATTGTTTTATATGGTGATGTACCAATTATAAAAAAGGAAACTGTTGAAAAATTAGTTGATAGAAATAGAAATGAGAGAGAAAGTGCTACTCTTTTAACTGCTTTTTCTGATAATCCAAATGGATATGGAAGAATTATTAGAAATGAAGTTGGAGAAATTAAAGAAATCGTTGAAGAGATTGATACTGATGAGCAAACAAGGCAAATCAAAGAAATAAATTCTGGTATTTATTGCTTTGATATAGAAGCTTTGGTAAATACAATAAAAGATATTAAACCACATGAAAATGGACAATTATATTTAACTGATGTTATAAAATCAATGAGTGATAAAGGCTTAAAAATTGGTGGAATGATTGTAGAAGATAATACAGAAATTCTAGGAGTAAATGATAGAGTACAATTAGAATTATTAGGCAGAATATTAAGAATGAGAATTAATACTATGCATATGTTAAATGGAGTAACAATTGAAGACTCAGATACTACATATATTTATGAAGATGTAAAAATTGGAAAAGATACAGTTATTCATCCAAATACTACAATAAAATCAGATTGTGTTATTGGTGAAGATTGTGAAATTGGTCCAAATGCTTACATTAGAGAAAAATGTAAATTAGCAGATAAAGTAAAGATAGGAAATTGTGTTGAAATTAAGAAAACATCAGTTGCTTATGGAAGCAAAGTTCCTCATTTGTCTTATATGGGAGATTGTGAAATTGGAACAGGTGTAAATATTGGTTGTGGAAGTATTACTTGTAATTATGATGGAGCAAATAAGCATAAAACAATAATTGGAGATGATTGTTTTGTTGGCTCAAATACAAATTTGGTAGCACCTGTAAAAGTAGGGAAAAATGTTTTAATTGCTGCAGGTTCAACAATTACAGAAGACGTACCAGATGATAGCTTGGCAATTGCAAGGGAAAGACAAGTAAATAAAATTGACTGGAATAAGAAATAAACAAAATTAATGGAGTGATTATATGAAGAATAAGATATTAATAATTGCTTTAATAATAATTGTTATAGTTGGTATTACTTGGAATTTGATAAGAGGAAAAAATGGCGAAAAAAATAAAAATGAACAAACTGATTCATATGCGACTGAACAGGAAATAAAAAATCCTGATAGATTAGTTGTAAAAATAGATTCACAGTATTATGAAATAGATAATACTAATGAAAAATATAATGAACTTGTAGAGGAATGCAGAAAAGATTTTAATAGAATAGATGAATATTTTATAAATCAGACGGATATAGATGAATTAAAAGATAAATCTAATTTTGTTGAATTTGATTATAACACAGTAAGTAAGAATAGAATATTTTTCTTTTCAGAAAATGTTGGAACTGTCAGACTGGATGGTGATAATGGCTATGTTATTTCAAAACAATTGAAAAATGGAAATGATTTATTAGATAAATTTAAGGATGTTGTTTCTTCATTAGAGCCTAAAAATTTTGGAAATGATATGTATAGAGCTAATAATACATACAATTTTTTACCTGCTGTAGCAGATTTTGAAGAAGTGAAAGCAGAAGCGGTTTATAAAAAGCAGATGACATCTTATGAAGAATTTAATGAAATAGTAAATAGATATAATATTGAGTTTGATAAAAAAATTAATATTGAAGAAAAATTTAATAATAATAAAGTTATTTTATTTTTAACTAAATATGATATAGATTCATATACTATAAGTGTTGGAAATATAAAAATTAATTTTTCTGGTAAAGATAATATAGTTGAAAATACACAAATTAATTATATCCCATTTTTATTTGTAATTGGTGATGTAGTAAATACAAATTGTATTTATTATAATTATGATAAAATTTATCAAAATGATAATTTAACGGGTACAGTAGAATATTTTTCAGGAATAGTAAAATCAAAGAATGAAAATATAATAGAATTAGCATATGTTGAAAATGAAACTCAAAGTATTGCTACTGTTTATATTACTGATGAAACAAAGATATTAAAGAATAAACAAGTAAATGTAGGAGACTTTATTAAAGGGGCAGGTGTTATAAAAGAAATATCTGCTAAAAAAGCTCAATCATATGATGCACAATTTTTTACTGTGACAGCTAAAGAAGACTATAAAAAGCAGATGGAAGATTATGTATTAAATAAAGAAAAAATAAGTACACAAATTGTTGAATATTATGAAAGCGAATATGGTGGAGAAGGCTATGCTATTTGTAGTATGTATTTAAGTGAAAACTATACTCAACCTGATGGATACTTAAAGATTAATTATGATAATAGTACAGAAAGTTATTTAGGAATGGAAAATCATATACAGGGAAATTATGGAATAAAACTTCATGAAATTGTAGACATTACTTTTAAGGAAAAAGTAAAAGATGTTCAAAACATTTGGGCTAAGATGTTTGAATATATTGCAGATTAAATAATGATGAAAAATAAGTATTGTTTTGCTGATTTTAAATTACATATATTAAATAACAAATTAAAATGCTAATCACATTAAAAATTAAATTTGATATCAGTATGAAGTAAATTTAAATAAATATATAATATAAAGAAAACAACCTCTAATAATTGTTAGAGGCTGTTTTTAATTATAAAGAAGTAAACTATATTAAACTTAAATTGTTAAATAAAAAACTTAACAATAAAATATTCATATACTTCTTTTTTACATACCTTGTTCGCCTGGTAAAATGTAATCGATTATACCATATATTAAAGCACCTATTATAGCTGACATCCATGAAATTGTATAACCAGCGACAAAGAATTGTGTCGCATATAAAATTACCACGGCAAGAACAAATCCTACAAAACCTTTACCAAATGCCATTGCTTGTAGACCAGTAAATTTAACTATTAGATAATCCATTACAGTTAATACAACGGCCGCTAGAGCTAATGACCAAAAGTTATTTATTTCAAAACCGGGAGTAAAGAATGCTGTTACTCCAAGAATAATAGCTGCTGCTATAAGTCTTCCAATAATTTGGCCAACAACTCCCATTGTAGAAGTGTTTTGTACATTAGAATTGTTATTATCCATTTTGAACCTCCTTTTTTAAATTAACTAAATTAATTAAATTTATTAATTTAAAAATTACCATTACTATACTTTTACAAGTATTAGATTGGTTGAATAATAGGAATTTTCCCAAATTTCTATTAGACAAATGGCAACCTTTTTTGTACAGTAAAGTACAAAAAACAACGAATGTAATAAAAATTACAGCATTGTTGTTCATTTATATTTTTAACGAGAAAAATTTTTTTATGCATATTTTTTAATTTACTGCAAAAAATAAATGTAAAAATTGAAAAAAATGAGGTTTGATTATGCTTGTAATTTTTATTAGAACGATTATTTTGTATGCACTTGTCTTATTAGTAATGAGAGGAATGGGAAAAAGAGAGATAGGACAACTTCAACCTTTTGAATTAGTAATTTCTATTATGATTGCTGATTTAGCTTCTACACCTATGGCTGATGTTGGTGTTCCAATATTTAATGGAATTATTCCAATACTTAGTTTGCTAGTTATGCATTTAATAATTTCTTTTGGAAATTTAAAAAGTATTAGATTTAGAGAAGTTATTTGTGGTAAACCTAGTATTTTAATTTATAGAGGAAAAATTGATGAACAGAGATTAAAGAAAGAGAGATATACAGTTAATGAACTACAGGAAAGATTAAGAGGTAAAGATGTATTTAATATTGGAGATGTAGAATATGCAATATTAGAAACAAGTGGAGAAATAAATGTAATTTTAAAACCAGAAAAAAGGAATCCTACATTAGATGATCTAAGTGTTCAAGCTAAATATGAGGGTATTGCTTATGATTTAGTAATAGATGGTGTTATTCAATTTGATAATTTAAAGAAAATAAATAAAGACTATAAATGGCTTGAAAAGGAAGTTAAAAAATTTGGATTTAAACCAGAAGATGCACTTGTTGTTACTATAGATGGAGGAAATCAGATATATTGTCAAGAAAAGGGTGGTAAGTAATGTCAAAAGAATTGATTATTTCGGCAATTGTAATAATATTTCTTGTGATTGCTAATATATTAATTGGAAATTTTATTGATGGAAAAATGAATCAAACTGTAAGCATTTTAAATGAAGTGAAAAATGGAATAGAGAATGATAATTTTGCTAAAGCAAAGCAAAAATTAGATGAGGCAGAAAATTATTGGAATGATTCTGAGGAAATTATATCTTTTTTTGTAGAGCATAATGAATTAGAAAAAGTGAATACTGAATTTGCAGCATTAAGAGCTTATGTACAATTAGAAGAAGATGAAGCTTTAGAAAATTTAAATAAAGTTTCTTTTATAATTGAACATATAGAAGAAAAAGATGATTTAAAATTAAAAAATATATTTTAGAAAGCCTTAGTATCTAATTTTAAAAATTTGCATATTATATTAATAAATTAGAAAAAAGGATGATATAGATGGAGCAAATTGTTTATTTAGATCATGCAGCAACCACGTCAATAGATAAAGATGTACTATCTGAAATGATGCCATATTTAACTGATAATTATGGGAATGCTTCTTCTTTATACAGTATAGGAATAAAGAGTAGAGATGCTGTTGAAAGAGCAAGACTACAAGTTGCAAATGCTATTAATGGCAGTCCGAACGAAATATATTTTACAAGTTGCGGAAGCGAAAGTGACAATTTAGCGATTAAAGGAATTGCTAAGGCAAATAGAAATAGTGGGAGGCATATTATAACTAGTACAATTGAACATCCTGCTGTTTTAGAAACTTGTAAGAAACTAGAAAGAGAAGGCTTTGAGGTTTCCTATGTTCCTGTAAAAGAAAATGGAATAGTAGATTTAGAGGCATTAAGAAGGCTTATTAGAAGAAATACAATTTTAATTTCAGTAATGACTGCTAATAATGAAGTCGGGACAATTCAGCCAGTAGAAGAGATTGGAAAAATTGCCAGAGCGAATAATATTATTTTTCATACAGATAGTGTTCAAGCAATTGGAAATATTCCTATAAATGTTAGGAAAATGAATATTGATGCACTTTCAATGTCTGGTCATAAATTTTATGCACCTAAGGGAGTTGGGGTTTTATATATTCGTAATGGAATAAGATTTGAACGTCAACAAGATGGAGGACATCAAGAAAGAGAGAAAAGAGCTGGAACAGAAAATGTTGCAGGTATTGTAGGTGTGGGAAAAGCTATTGAAATTGCAAATAAAAATATTATTCAGTATAATAATCAATTAAAAAATTTGCGTAATGCATATGTTAAAAGTGCAATAAACTTGTTTCCAAGAATTTATGTTAATGGAGATATGGAGAGTAGACTTGCTGGAAATATGAATATTTCTTTTTTGGATTATAAAGGAGCATATCTTGTTGAAGAATTAGACAAAAGAGGAATATGCACATCAAGTGGTTCTGCGTGTAGTGCTGGATTACCAATGCCATCAAATGTTTTAATGAATATGAGTCATAATATACGAATAGCAGAAAGTTCCTTAAGAGTTACATTTGGAAGGGAAAATACAATGCAAGATGTTGAACGTTTATTATATGCTTTAAAAGATATATTTGAAATAAAATGAGGAAACCAATCATATTAGTTTCCTCATAATTTTTTGCTCATAAATAATTTTCTAATTATTTCAAAATTTATTAAAATAATGTTTAATCTGCCATTATATCGTCATCATCAGTTGATGAATTTATTTGTGGTTGCTCTTGTCTATTATCTGATAAATCTGCTTTATTTTCTTTATTAGCTTTTTTGTGTTTTTTTGATCTTTTATCTTGAAAAACATCTGACATTGCACCTATGCTTCCAAGTGCAGATGTTGCTTCAAATGGTATAAAGATTTTATTAGCATCACCTTTTGCAACTTCTTGTAATGCCTCTAAAGATTTTAATTGTACTAATTTATCATCTGGGTCAGATTCTTTAATTGCATCATATACCATTTCAATTTCTTTTGCTTTAGCTGCAGCTACTTGTCTTATTGCATCAGCTTCACCAGTAGCTCTTCTAATTTTTGCTTCTCTATCAGCTTCTGCATCTAATATAGCAGCTTCTTTTCTACCTTCTGCTAAAGTAATAGCTGATTGTCTTTCACCTTCTGCCTGTAGAATTAAAGCTCTTTTATTTCTTTCAGCGTTCATCTGTTTTTCCATTGCATCTTTAATATCTGGTGGTGGTGTAATATCTTTAATTTCAACTCTATCGATTCTACAACCCCATGGATATGTAGCTTCATCTAGTATAGATTTTAATTTAGTATTAATATCATCTCTAGAACTAAATGTTTCATCTAATTCCATTTTACCAACAATATCACGTATTGTTGTGATAGATAAGTATTCAATACCTTTTTTCAAAGATTGAATTTCGTATACTGCTTTTGCAGGATCTATAACTTTATAGAAAACAACAGTATCAATAGTGATAGTAACATTATCAGAAGTAATAACTTCTTGTGGTTGAACATCCATTGTTTGTTGTTTTAAACTAACGATTGATCTAACTGTATCTATAAAAGGTATTATAATAGTTAAACCAGCATCAGCTGCTTTATGAAATTTACCTAATCTCTCTATAATATATACTTCAGATTGTTTTACAACTTTAATTGATTTTAAAAGTAAAATAACAAATAGAACAATTAATATAATAAAAACAATTGGCATATTTTTTCCTCCTTAATTTTAAACATCCATATTAATTTACATAAATTTTCCATAATACATTATAATTATAGCATAAAAATACTGAAAAATAAAGACTTTTTTGAAAAAATAAATAAATTTACCAAATTCTATTTAATAATAAATATATTTATGATATAAATGATTTATAAAAAAGACAAAGATTAATGCCTTTTCTATGAAAATACCACGTTTAATGCTTTACAAGATTTTAAGATAGAAGTGTATCTAAAATTAAAATTTGTATTTAATGTAAGAATAAAAAAGAAAAAATAGGAGTGAAAAATGGTAGATAGAAGAAGATATAGGCTAAGATTGAAAAGAAATAGTCTAATTTTTAAAGTTACGTTAGTTGCAATTTTACTATTTTTAATATGGATGATATTCAGATATGCAGCATATTTTGAAAAAGATATTGAAGGACAAGTACAGGTATCTATTCAAAATGAAGCAAATATTGAATTAGTACATGATGTATTTGTAGATGACAATGGAATAGTTTACTTATCAGAAGATGATATGAAAAACTATTTTGATAATGAAATGTATTACGAAGAACTTGAAAATGCTCAAAGAAAATATATTTCTATAGCTAATAATCAAGTTTTAGAAATCACAGAAAATCAATATCATATTTTTATAAATGATAATAGATATAAAATACGAGGTACATTGCAAAAAAAAGAAAACAATTATTACTTTCCAATATCAGAACTTGAAAGAGTTTACAATATAGATGTTGAATACTTAAAAGATAAAAATAGAATAAATATAGAAAAATTAAATGAAGAAAAGATAGTTGCAACAGTTAATAGAGAAACTGATCTAAAATATAAAATGACAAACTTATCAAAAAATGTTCAAAAGCTAGAACAAGGCGATAAAGTATCTATTATTGAAAAAATGAATAGTAGTTGGGTAAAAATAAAGACAGCTGATTATGCAGTAGGATACATAAGAAGCTTTAGGCTTGTAAATGAACAAACAGAAAGAGAACGTGTTATTAGTGAAGATTATACTGATTTTGATGTAAAAGATGCTTCTTTAATTACAATAGATAGCAAGACTTATAAGAATTTTAATGAAATAATATCTAATTCTGATAGCAGAAAAGTAGAGATTAAAAAAATCTTAAAGAAAGCATTAGCAGAAGTTGCTAAATTGAAAGGAAAAAATGTTGGTGTAAAAGTTGATATAGCTAATGTAGACAATAATGAAAATTATTATAAATTTCTTAAAGAACTAAAGGCATATTTAAATGATATGAGGATTTGTTTAATAGTTGTAAATGAACCAAGTATGGATGGACAAGTATTAAAAAATGTTAGTAATATCATAATGTAAAGTATGATGGAATAGGCACTTAAAAAATAATTTTGTATTTTAAAATTATATATATGCAAAAGAAGGGGATGAATATAAAATGGAAGAAGAAATTGAAGAAAGAGAGAAAAAATCGTCTGTTATACCAAAAATAATTATTGCACTATTATTTTTAATAGTTATGGCTGGAATTGTAGCAATAATATGGTATAGATCAAATCTAAAGGCAGTACAAACAGAAAGTGAAAAAGTTGTCGTTGATATAGCTTCTGGAACTGGAGTAGTTGGAATCTCAGAAATTTTAGAACAAAACAATTTAATAAAAAATGCAGATGCTTTTAAAATTTATTGTAAGTTAAATAACGCAACATCTATGAAAGCAGGAAAATATGAATTAGATAAAAATATGTCAGTTAATGAGATAATAGATAAATTACAAAATGGGAATATTGTTGATGAAACAGTAACAATTACTTTTTTAGAAGGAAAAAATATGAGATGGATTGCTTCTCAAATTGCTGATAAAACGGATAATACAGAACAGGATGTATATGATTTATTAAAAGATAAAGAATATTTAGAATCATTAATAGACAAATATTGGTTCATAGATAAAAGCATTGAAAATAGTGACATTTATTATTCATTAGAAGGATATTTATATCCTGACACATATACTTTTGCAGATAGAAAGCAAGATGTGAAGGTTATTTTTGGAAAAATGCTAGATAAAATGGAATCTGTTTTGGAACCATTAAAATCCGAAATTAAAAAGAATGACTTATCTGTTCATGAATTATTGTCATTAGCATCTATTGTTGAACTTGAGGCAGAAAATGATGAAAATAGAGCAGAAGTTGCAGGAGTTTTTTATAATAGATTGAGAAGAAATATGGCATTGCAGAGTGATGTTACAACATATTATGCTTTCAAAATAGATATGGGAGATAGAGATTTATCTTCAAATGAAATTCATCAATATAATCCTTATAATACTCGTAGTTCTGAAATGGCTGGAAAAATTCCAGTTGGACCAATTTGCATGATGAGTGAATCTTCAATTAAAGCAGTTGTTGAACCTAAAGCTACAGATGCACTTTTCTTTGTTGCAGATAAAAATGGTAACTTATATTTTTCAAAAACTAACGAAGAACATAATCAAACAATTAGAAGATTAAGAAATGAAGGCTTATGGTACACTTATGACGAATAAAATTGA
>CANPZM010000051.1 GCA_947589065.1 uncultured Clostridia bacterium | reverse complement strand
AAATTGTTATACAATTTTTCGCGGACGAACAAAGACGCGGACTTTAAAATGTTATAAATAGCGAAAATGTTAATAATGTCCGCTTTTGTTCTTTTATTATAAAAAAAATTGCATTTTTTGTCGAAATATATTATAATAGGCACGAAAAGGAGGAGAAAGATATGATTAAAGAAAGAAACTTTGTTGTATGTATTTTATTAAGTTTAATAACATGTGGCTTATATGGTATTTATTGGTATATTACTTTAACTGATGATGCTTCAAGAGCAAATAATGATCCTAATTTTACAGGAGTTAAAGCATTTCTTTTTACACTTATTACATGTGGTATTTATGGTATTTATTGGAATTATAAGATTGGAAAAGAAATGTATGAAGCAAATCAAAAAGCAGGAATTAATGCTAACGATAATTCTATTTTATATTTAATATTATCAATTTTTGGTTTAGGAATTATCACTTATTGCATAGTTCAAAATGAACTAAATAATATAGCGAGACAACAAAATGCTTAAACATGTTAAACAAATTATTTTAATCTGCATAGGAATTTTAATTTTTGTAGCTTATATAAAATACAATAATGGAATTCCTTGCTTTTTTTATGAATTAACAGGATATTATTGCCCAGGATGCGGGATAACAAGAGCATTGTTATCTTTATTACATTTGGATTTTTATCAGGCATTTAGATTTAATATACTAGTTATTACTTTATTGCCATTCTTTATTATATATTCAATTTATAAGTATATTTTTAAAGGAAAAAAAAGAATACCAAATTTAGTATGGAGCATATTATTAATATTTACATTATGTTTTGCAGTTCTTAGAAATATACCTGCTTTTGATTTTCTTGCACCAACAATAATTTAAAAAATAGTAACTTAAGTAACGCTTTAAAATTTTTTAAAGCGTTATTTATTATAATATTGTTATATATTTGATTATTATTTTTTTATATGTTAATATGAATAAAATATCAGTATGAGGTTATTGAAATGACAAGTTTTTTATATTGGATTGTAAAGATTATTTCTAAAGCACATTCTATTATTATGAAATTAAATGATACATATGAATATCAGTTTACAGATAAAGAGTTACATTTTTTAGTTATAGGTTTTTTAGGAATAGCTTTAATCTTTATAATTTATCCAATTTTTAAGTATTTAGCAAAGAAGAAACATATTCTAACTTTAACGGGTATATATGTTTTCACTTTAATTGTTGTAATAACTTTTGCTATTGAAATTGGACAAAAAATTACAAATACAGGTAGTATGGAATTTGCTGATGTATTATATGGTATTACTGGATTTGTTGTAATGTATATAGGATTATCTGCTATTGTTGTACTGTTTAAATTAATATTAAAATTTTTAAATAGAAAGAATGAAGAATAGAAAAACTGAAAAATATTAGTTAGTAATTGTAATATAAAATTTAAGTTTAGATGGAGAGAAAATATGCCAAATTTAAATTATTTAAATTATTTAAGAGAACTTCCTATGGTTGTAATTCCAACAGAGTTTACTTATTTTGTGCATAATACTTTATTTGGAAAAAACGAGAAAAGATTTGATAAAATGTGGGAGAAAATGCCAATTGATAGTTTTACAGTAGAAAGAAATATGTCATTTGTTGAAAGAGATTCAAGAGTGGCAGAAGCTTTGGATTATGGAAGTATGAGCAAAGCTTCAAATTCCTATGCTGTTAACAATAGAGGAAAGAATTTTCAAATTAGAGTAATAATGCCAAAACAATTTTTGACACCATCACAATTAGAGATGTTAGAAATTACACCCGAAGAAAAGAAATTATTAGATTCAGAATATAGAGGATTAGGTGATCAAAGACATCCAAAGTTACAAAGGGGTGAAAATATTTACATTTTTGCTTCTACTACAAAGGATGAAATATCTAATAAAGATATAGATATTTTATATGGTATTAGAGAACAAGATATTGAAAGATATGCTAAACTTGTTCAAAAAACATTGAAACAAGAATCTATTAAGCCTTTTGACCTTACTGATAGAACACATGATGGTACTGCTAGTAGGGAAGAAGCAGAAAATGATTATTTAGAGGCTACAAAAGTTCCATATGCTTTAGATAGAGATTCTGATTTATCTAGATATTCTAGATCATACATTTATGGCGAAGATGGAGAACTTCAACTTGTAGGTTATTCTAAATTTGAAAAAGAATTTATTCAAGAAACTGGAATTTATCCAAATATAAATTCTGAAAATAACAACAAAAATGCAAAAAAAGAAATTACATTTCAAGATATAGGTAAGGGAACGATTGATAGTTTTAAAAAGAATGTAGAAAATTCTGATTATAATTTAGATTTTGTAGAACAGGAAATAAATGAACAAGAGCAGGATAAAGGAAAAAACTAAGGAGAAAAAATAAGGTGGTTAAAGTAAAATATTCAGACGTTTATACAGAAGTTTTAGCTGTTTTGAATAATTTAAAAAAAGAAGACTATAACAAAATACCAAAAAATTATATAAAGTTTTTAGAAGACAATTGCAATAAAAATTATTATTTTATGTATGATGCTTCAAAACCATTTAGTGAACAAACTTTGATGGATGATACTAAGTATATATTATTTGGATTATTTGAAAAGTTTGGAGCTACAGAAATACAAAAAGAAAAAATACAAAATTATAGACGAAATTATTATTATCAGTTAGAAAAGCAAAAGAGTTTGAAATATGGTTATGATAAAATTTTTTATAATGAAAAAAAGGATGATGAAAACAGTAAAACTGAAAATTCATGCAATGAAAAGCAATTAACTAAATACAAAGAATCAATTTTTATGAAATTAAAAAAATTTATTTTAAGTATTTTTCAAAAAAAATAATTATTGGTATTTACAAATATAATATTATAAAAATATTGAATATGTGCATTTAAAGTTTTAATTATGATATAATTGTAATAATGAATATTAGAGTGGTTAATTATTATATTAAGAGGGTCTAACTAAATTTTTAAATTATGATGAAAAGAGGGTAAAATGGAAATTAAAAAAATTGAAGATTTAACTTTAGAAGAAATTGAAAACATTCATTTATTGGACAAACAAGATATTGAAAAGATGGAATTTGCAGAATTATGTATTTATTTAGAAAATCTAAATAAATTAGAGACAAGATATAAAGAATTATTGAATAATAATTAAATTGTTTATAGGAGAAGATAAATGGAAGAAGCTTTAGTTAATTCAGCATTCTTAGATAATATACAGAATCAACGAAGAGATGTTTATGCAGAATTAAAAGAAAAATTATATAAAGTTAAATTATCAGCAGTGAGAGATTTTTTGGAAAGAAAAGGTGTGCAAGTTGATTATAGAATAACGGATTTATCAAAATTAAAGGATACTGTAAAAGATGATAAAGAAATATATAGTCAAGTAGAGAATTTTGAGCATGGTTTAGAAAAAGATTTAACTGATGTGATAGAAAGCTTAAATGAAGGTTCTACAAATGCATTTCAAACATTTGGAAGAGCATTAAAATCTATTGGTACGACTGCATTGACAGGTATGGCTATTTCAACTGCCGGAACGTTATTGTTTCCATCTGTACCTTCAATTGCACTTACAAGTGTTGCAATGATATCTCCAAAAATATATAAAGGTGTAAAGGGCTTTTTAGACCAAAGAAAAGAAATAAAAGAAAATGCTTTAAATGTAACATTATTGAATCTTGCTAGGGTAGAAGATGAAAATGAACCACTAAGGATGGAAATACCGGAAAGTGTTAGAAAAATTGTAACTGAACAATTTAAAGTAAAAAATTTGAATATTAATGATCAAGATACAATATCATTTTTATCAAGTATAACTGAATTTGATTCTAAAAATAAAATTCAGGCTATAAAACTCATTAATTCTTTAACTGGCGATAGGTTCGATATAAATAGTGAGATAAATAAATCTGAAAAATCTATTTCTAAAATGATGAAAAGTGTGAACAAGAATGTTATTTCTCCGATATCATCTTCATTATTACTTGGTCTTCATGCTGCATCTGTTGTTAATGATACTTTGAGTGATGAAGTTGCTGCAGCACTTACAGGAATTGGTGGTGCAACTTTATCTAAAAATGTTGCTTTAGGAATAACAGCTGGTGGCTCACAGTATGCTTTGAGTAAATTTGGAAATTTAATTCCTTTTGCCGGCTCATTTATTGAACAGGCTACATCAGCAATAAATAACTTAGAAAACTACTTTTATTTTGGTGGAGCAGGGGTTGCTATTGCAGGAGCCGGTGTGACAGGAATGCTTGCTTTTAAAGGGATTAAGAATATTGTTGAAAAAAATAAAGCTAAGAAAAATATAAATGAATCTGTTGATGTATTGAAGGAAGACATTTTAAAAAAGATTCAAGAATCAAAGGAAGAGGTTTCACAAGAACTAAGTGAAAGAAGTAATAAGCAAGTTATATTAGATATAGTTTGTGACGAATTAAGAAGAAGTGGTGTTGATGTACCAGAACATTTGCAGGATACATTTGAACTAAAAGCATTATTACACAATCAGCCTATAAGAAAAAAGATGAAAGTTTTAAATGTAATGAATTTTCTTAAAAAAATAGAAGAAGAGGAACACCAGACATTTAAAGACAGAGTAAAAAATTATGCTAAATATGCATATTATGGAGGAATAATTGCTTTAGCTGGGCTTGGAGCTTATGACATGTTTATTAATCCAGGTTTTTTAGAAAATATTAAATATTCTTCAAAAGATTTAGATAGATTATCAGAGTCTGCAAAAGAAAATTTAAATGAATCATCTAAATATATTAATCAAAGTGTTAAAGGCATTAATGATATTGATGTTTCAACGCAATCAAATAGTAATCATTTGAAGATGTTAGCATTGGGCAAAGATAAGGTTCCACCAAGCTTAGTTGATACTCTAGAAAATTGCGGTGGGGAAATAAATTATGATAGTTTTACTGTAGATGCAGATACTAAATTATGGATGCTAAATCATGACTTAGATTCATTTGAAGAAGTAAAAGATTATATTAGCAAAATGCCAATTTCAGCTTCATCATATGTTGAATCTGCTAAAAAAATAAATAAAACGTTGGGTGGAATTTTAAGTGAGAATATAAAAGAGTCTAAAGTATTGGGAATTTTTCCTAGTGGTAATGAAACTATTGACTGGGATAATATAAAACTTAGTGATACTTTAGTTTCTGAATTAAAAAAGTTAGGAGTTGAGCCTACTGTTGATGGACTACAGAAATGGACAGAAAGTTTGGGAACAGATGCAATGAGAGTTGCAGATAATTTTGGTGAAGTTCCACAATCTCTTTATTCATTATCACTTAAAAGAAAACTTTCTGGATTTACAAAAAATGATTGGGAGTCACTTTTTCATATAACAACTGAGAATGAATTAAAAAAATTAGGATATAGTGATATATATGAATTTAAAGATGCATTAGAAAGTGCTGATATAGAAAGTCTAAAAAGCAGATTAAACTTAGGAAAATCTATTATTCCAGATGGTGCCTCACCAGATGAAATTAAGAAAATTATACAAGAAAATATAAAAAATAGTTCAGATATGCAAGAAGTAGTTAATATATCGGATCAAGTTTTGGGTACTCATATAAGTGAGCAAATGGAGTCTGCTTTACAGACAATTGGAAATATAGAGTCATATGAGGCAACTAAGGCTTTTATAGAAAGCGTTAAATATGTGAATACAATTAAGAACCCTAAAAAGGTGTTTGCTATTGGTGCTGTTGCAGGAACTATAGTTAATGGATTTAAAGATTTATTTAGCAGAAAGTCTAAAAAACAAATTTCTGCATTACCTGAAGCAAAAACAGATAAGAATTACGAACAAGAGGAATTTGAAAATAGTTTAAAAGTAGATATAAAAGATTCTGTGAATATAAATAATACTAATAAACAAAAAAATAAAGAAATTGATGATAAAGAAAAATAAACATTGTAAGATTATTATGTATTTTTTATAGTTTATTAAATTAGCTATATATTTGGTATTTAGGTATTGTCGAAAAGTTTTTATAGTATAATTATATAAATTTATGTGATAGAAGGATTGATTATGCGTGTTCTAATTGCGGAAGATGAGAAAGATTTGAACAATATTCTTGTGCAAAAACTACAGTCAGAAGGATATAGTATTGATAGTTGTTTTAATGGACAAGAAGCGATTGATTTAATTGATACAGTCGAGTATGATGTAATTATTTTGGACATTATGATGCCAAAAGTAGATGGATATAGTGTATTAAGTCATATTAGAAACTTAGGAAAAAATACACCAGTATTATTTCTAACAGCAAAAGATTCTATTTCTGATAAAGTAAAAGGTTTGGATAGTGGAGCAAATGATTATTTGGTAAAGCCATTTTCATTGCTTGAACTATCAGCTCGAATTAGAAGCTTAATAAGAAATTCTTTTAATGCAATGAGCAAAGTATTAACTGCGGAAGATTTATCAATGGATTGTGCATCTCATATAGTTAAAAGAGGTGAAAAAACAATAAATCTTTCTGCAAAAGAATATTCTTTATTAGAATATCTAATGCTTAATAAGGGTATTTTATTATCAAGAAAAAAGATAGAAGATCATATTTGGAATTTAGATTATGAAGGCGGAACTAATGTTGTAGATGTATATATAAGCTATTTAAGGAAAAAAATTGATGATGGGTATAATATAAAACTTATTCATACAGTTCATGGACAGGGATATATTTTAAAAGGAGAAAAAAGCTCATGAAAAAAATGAGTATTGGTCTAAAAATTATGCTGTGGTTTACTTTAATTGTAATAATTATTGTAGCAATTACATATGGCATAATTTTTTCTATTAGTTATAAAATAATACATAAAGGAATTAAAGATTCATTAATTGAAACTGTACAAAATAATTTAGATCAGTTTGAATATTATAAATCTTCTGACAAAGTTGAAATAAATCAAGTTGATCATATAATTTATTATGATGAAGGATACTTAAAAATAGCTGCAACTTTTTTACAGCATAGTAATGAAGTTTACACAGCTCTTTATAAAGAAGATTTTTCTCTTATTTATGGTGAAAATCCTATTTCAAAAGAAGTATCTACATTAAAATTTACTGATTCAGTTATTCAGGAAATAAATATTGATGGAACTTTATATTATATTTTTGATAAAAAAATACCATTAGATGGCGTTAACAATTTATGGCTTAGAGGAATTATTTCAGAAGAGCATGGAAATAGCCAGATTAAGACTATAGAAAGAATATCTATGATTGTTTTTCCACTTATTATCTTTATATCACTTATAGGTGGATATATTATTGTAAAGAAAATGCTAAGTCCGATACATAAAATTTCTACTACCGCTAAGCAAATAGGAGAGAATGGGGAATTAACTAAGAGAATTGATTTAGGAAAAGGGAATGATGAGTTACATGAATTAGCTGATAGTTTTAATTTTATGCTAGGAAAATTAGAACTATCATTTTTAAAAGAACAACAATTTATTTCAGATGCATCTCATGAACTTCGTACACCTTTATCTGTTATTTTGGCTCAGTCTCAATTATCACTTGAAAAAAATACAAGTATAGATGAATATAAGCAGGATTTTGAGGTAATTATTAGGCAAAGTAAAAATATGTCAAAATTAGTCAATGATTTGCTAGATTATACGAGAATCCAAATGCAGAGTGAAAAATATAAAAAGGAAAAAATTAATTTGACTCAATTAGTTTCTTCTATATGCTCAGATTTAAGCATTTTAAAAGAAAAGAATATTACACTTACATGTGAAATTGAACCTGATGTGTACATGAAAGGAAATGAAGAATTATTATCAAGAGTGATTATAAATTTAATTAATAATGCTTATAGATATGGGAAAGAAAATGGAAATATATTTGTTAATCTTAAAAACACAAAGAAAGAAATTACTTTACTTGTACAGGATGATGGAATTGGAATAAAAGAAGATGAGATTAAAAAAATATTTGATAGATTTTATCAGGTTGATTCTTCACATTCAGGAGAAGGAATAGGATTGGGACTTTCAATGGTATATGAAATTGTAAAATTCCATAATGGAAAGATAAAAGTTGAGAGTAAATTTGGAAAAGGAAGTAAATTTTTCATAATTTTTCAAAAATAATAATTTTCTAATGAATTTCTAATTTTTAATATTTATAATAATATTAAATTAGAAAAGGAGGAAATAATATGAAGGAAGTTTTAGGAAAACATAAAAAGCTTATAATATCTAGCGCATGTGTGATAGTATCATTGATTATAATAGTTATAATTGCTTTTTTTGCAACTGCATCTTTTGCAGAAAGCTCATCAATTGGTAAACAGAATGCTGAAAATTTTGCTTTTGTTGATGCAGGAATAGATCCAATAGAAGCTAAAAAATTAAAAACAGAATTTGAATTTAAAAATGGTCAGTTTATATATGATGTAGAATTTGAGTCAAATGGAACGGAATATGAATATTGGATAAAGGCATCAAATGGTAGTATTATTAAAAAAGAAGCAGATGTTTCTGATGAATTTGTAAATCAAAAAGAACAAGAAAATAATAACCAAGTAGTTGAAAACGAAGTAAAAAATGAATTATCAGAAAACATAGAGAAAAATACAACTGAAAATAATAACAATACAGAAAGTAGTAATAGTAAAACAAATAACAATACAAATAGTAATACAAGCAATAAAACAGAAAGCAGTAAAGAAACAAATACTACAAATATTATAAGTTTGGATAGTGCGAAAATTGAGGTATTAACAGATGCAAAAGTTTCAGCTTCAAAATGTACTTTTACCAAAGCGAAATTAGAATTAGATGATGGTATACAAATTTATGATATGGAATTTCATACTGCTGACAATGAATATGAATATGAAGTTGATGCAAAAACGGGAGCTATTTTGAATAAAGAAATTGAACCAATTAAGAAAAATAAATCAACAAGTAGTCCTACTACTACTGCTAAACCTTCTAACAATAATAGTTCATATATAGGTGTTGATAAAGCTAAATCAATTGCATTAAACCATGCTGGAGTATCAAATGTAACTTTTGAAAAAGCAAAATTAGATAGAGAAAATGGTAAAACAGTTTATGAAATTGAATTTTATAAAGATAGAATGGAATATAGTTATGAAATAGATGCTTTAACAGGAAAAATTTTAGATTATGATAAAGATTATGATGATTAAATTAAATAAAATTTGTATAATTAAAGGGTTATTGTAGACTTTACAATGACCTTTTTTATATTATAGGAAAGTTCTCTGAACTTCCTATAATATAAAGCATTCCACAGAAAAATTGTTATACAATTTTTCGCGGACGAACAAAGACGCGGACTTTAAAATGTCATAAATTGTGAAGATGTTAATAATGTCCGCTTTTGTTTTTTTTAAATTTTATATCTTGCTTATTAATAGGTAAATTATGTATAATTTAAATGAAATTATAAAATTGATATTAGGAGATATGAAAGTGAGTAAAATAAAAAGGTATAGAGATTTGTATAATAATGTTGAAAAAATATGTAGAGAGATATCTGATTTAAAAAATATTGATATAAGTGATATGGATTTATATAACGCTTCTATGGAAATATATTATAATAGTATTTGGTTTTCAGATATATATGGATTATGTAGAGATTTATGTTTCATAGATTCTGAAACAATAAAAAATATAGATAATCAAGAATTTGCAAGAATGGAAAGAAATTATAATGAGCTAGTTGAGGAAATAAATTGCTATAAAGAATTTCAAAATATAATACAAGAAGAAGGATTTTTAAATCTAGAAAACGAATATATGACAAAACTTAAAGAACTTTTTTGCAAAATGTTAGATTATAAAAATAGAAAATATGATAAAGAAAAAGAAGTTGTTGAATTATTAGAAGATATAGATTTGTGTTATTTTGATTATGATTATCTATGGACACCATTATATCAATTATTAAATGGAAAAAGGATTTTTAGAGACACTGTAAGAGATGAGTTTTGGACTATAAATGCTGATGATGTAGAATATCTATATGAAATGAGAAAAATATATAATTTTTTTACAAAAGATGAAGATAGATATAAAAATTACAATCAACTTTACGATGACATAATATTAAAGGAAAATCAAATAATAGAAGATTTATACGCTGAAGAAAAAGCAAAACTTAATGAGTTATATATTGAAATGCTTAATTTTAAAAATATTAAATTCGAAAAAGACGATGACAAGAAATTAGAATCTTTGGTTGAAAAAAATTATCCAGAATTTTTGGATAGTTTTATAAGATTGGAAGCTTCGGAAATTGATGTACATAATTCTTATATTGATATGATTCATACAATTAGATCAACATATGAATATTTTAAGAAAACGTATAAAAATAAATGAAAATAGGAATTAGGATATAACTGATTAAGACTTATTATTTTGATGTATTTAATGGTTACTAAAAAAATTTAAAAATTTAATATAGTTTTAATGTATATAAAGTATTATCTTATTATGAAATGAGGTAGTATAGATATGAAAGAAAAATCAATAGATGATCTGAATTATATTAAGGAAAGAGAACATGATTTTAAAAAAATAATGTTAATGTATAATTCTGCTTTAAAAGAAATAGAAACAAAAATACAAATAATTAGTGACGAGTTTCAAATGTTATATAGTTATAATCCAATTGAGCATATTAAAACAAGAATAAAATCACCAGAAAGTATAGTAAAAAAATTAAAAAGAAAAGGTTTTCCTATAACATATAATAGTTTAATAAATAATTTAAACGATGTTGCTGGTATTAGGATAATATGTTCATTTATTCCAGATATATATAAGATGGTTGAAATGTTTGATAAATCAACTGATATAAATATAATTGAAAGAAAAGACTATATTAAAAATCCTAAAGAAAGTGGATATTCAAGTTATCATCTTATAGTATCTGTTCCAGTAAGTTTTGCATGTGGTATTATTGATGTTAAAGTGGAAATACAAATTAGGACTATTGCAATGGATTTTTGGGCAAGTTTAGAACATAAAATAAAATATAAATATTCAGAAGAATTGCCTAAAAGTGTCAATAAAGAGTTAAAAGAATGCTCAAAAATGGCTAATAAGTTAGATAGAAAAATGTCAAAATTAGGTGGAAATTTAATTGAAGATTTTGAACAAGATATGGCTTATAACAAAAAGAATAAGGAACCAAAAACTTTAAAATTAGGACAAGTACCATTTATCATTAATAAAAAAGTGGAAAGTTTATAATGAAAATTGATAAGTTCTAAAGATAGGGGAAAAGTACTCATATCCTTTTTTTGGAAAATTAGAAATAATGAAACGATATGAATATAAGCATTGTATGACTATAGATTTAACTCTATAATTTCATCTCAAAATGATTAGATTTGCATTGCTTTAGCTAATACTGTATGAAATAATAAGGTGAATTCTAGGAGAAAAGTAATATGAATAGAACTAATAAAAAAGAAACAGATAAAATTGAAACAATAATTGAAAATTTTATACAAGAATTAAGAGAGGAAAAAAAATATAAATTAATTTCTGCAGGACATAAAAGTGCTAATGATTATGAATGCAATATTTATAACGAAATTAGTTTTCAACACGAATTAGGAAAGTATATAGAAGATAAATTATCAAAAGAAGGTTATAAAGTTTTCTATGAAAAAAATATGTACGATACTATAAAAGAAAAAGAAGAAATGGAAAGAAAACAAAACGATGTATGTGTCAAAAAGGAAGTAGATATTGTAATTGTTCGTAGTGATAATGAAAAAACGGAAAAATATGCAATTGAATTAAAATTTTCAAAAGGAGAAAATGCTCGAACACCTGAAAACCTCTTCGATTATATAAAAGATATTAAATTTATGGAATTTGTAAAAAAGGAAAAGGAATATACAAATGTATATAATTTAATTATAGCTAATAGTCAAAAATATTATGACTCAAAATTGAATAAAAAAATATTAAAAAATAAATATAATATATATGAAATGTTTAGAAGAGATAATGGAGCTTATGATATACCAGTAAAACCTAATGAAATAGAAAAATATTGTAATCCAACGGGTTCTGATGATGGCAGAAAATTTATGTTAGACAAATCTTATTCGGGAAAATGGGAAACGCTTTTAGAAAAAGAAAGCAATGAAATATTTCAATATAAATATATTTTAATTAATCATAATAAATGTATATAAAATAATATAGATAGATGATAAGGTTGTCGCAAAATATGTGATAGTAACTTGTAGAATGAGGAGTTTGTTATATGAAAAATTATATAAAAAGGAGAATAATCACTTGGATAAATGTATTAAAATACTATTTGTGTGTTTAGGAAATATATGTCGTTCTCCAATGGCTGAATTTATATTTAAAAATATGGTAAATAATAAAGGAATAAGTAATAACTTTATCATTAAATCTGCTGCAACAAGTTATGAGGAAGTAGGAAATGATATTCATTATGGAGCTAAAGAAAAATTAATTCAAAAAAATATTCCATTCACACAGAGAAAAGCTATTAGAATTACGCCTGAAGATTATAAATATTATGATTTTATAATTGGAATGGATGAAGCTAATATAAGAAATATAAAAAGAATTGTAGGGGAAGATGTAAATAATAAAATATCTAAATTACTTGATTTTTCTAATAATCCACGAGATATCGATGATCCTTGGTATACTGGAAATTTTGAATTAACATATAATGACATAATAGAAGGTTGTAATGGATTATTAAAATATTTAGAAGAGTCTATAATTGTAAAAAATATAGATTAAAAGTAGTATAAGAAGAAATATACAACATTGTACAAAATCAAAGTGTCCGCACATTCGAATTACGATAAAATTGTAGATTTTTAAAATTAAAAATGCTATAATTGTAATGTATAATAGCATTGATTAATTGAAAAAAGGAGAATATTAATATGCAAATTGTATATCACGGAAGTTATTGTAAAGTTGAAGAACCTAAATTACTAGATAATAAATATACAAAAGATT